>JAWWAM010000238.1:0-4979 GCA_033721715.1 Marinobacter sp. | reverse complement strand
TCTTGAGCGAGCGCCTGTGTGGCAGCAAGGGTAGTTGCTACAGCCAGCACAGCCGCGGATAGAACAGAACGGATCTTCATTGCTCTTCTAGCCTCTTTTGTCATTGTTGTATTGAGAGCCTCTCCCGTTATCGGGACGAGTAACCCTTTACTCTAGTTCAAGTTAGCAATAAACGTTCAGAAACGGAACGAAAAACCGGTGTCTCTACGACATAGGTCTTACCCTGTTCAGAACAATCCGATCTGTTCACCAGCCGGACGTCTGAACAGGTCCCTCCTGAGTGGCTCGTTTTCACGAACGTTCAGGCCAAGTTGTCTGGCGCGTTTTGCAAACCGCTGGCGGACCAGATCCGCATAGGGCCCCCTCCCCGTCATTCGGCGACCGAATCTGGAATCGTAACTTTTGCCGCCGCGCAAATCGCGAATGCGGTTCATGACGTGACTGGCCCGGTCTGGAAAATGTCGTTGTAACCAATCCTGAAACAGCTCGTCCAGTTCCAGGGGCAGGCGCAGCATGATCCAGCTTGCCCGTTCTGCCCCAGCCTCGGCTGCTGCCCCAAGAATGCTCTCGATTTCATGATCGTTGATGAACGGAATAACGGGCCCAAGGATGATGCCCGTTGGTACGCTGGCAGCAGCCAGTTCACGGATGATCTTGAGGCGCGTGGCTGGTGCTGCCGTCCGTGGCTCCATCTGACGTTTCAGGGTGTTGTCCAGCGTGGTCAGACTCACCCGCACAGAGCACAGGCCCTGGCTCGCGAGTTCCGATAACAGGTCCAGGTCACGGAGGATAAGCGCGCCCTTGGTGATAATCGATACCGGATGGCGGTACTCCGCCAGCACCTCAAGGATGGCGCGTGTGATCTTGCGATGTTTTTCAATTGGCTGGTAGGCATCCGTGTTTACGCCCAGAGCGATGGGGGAGACCTTGTAACCGGGTTTGTCGAGCTCCCGGCGAAGTTGCTCAGCGGCGTTGGGCTTGGCAATCAGCCGGGTTTCAAAGTCCAGCCCCGGAGACATGTCCCAGTACGCGTGAGTAGGCCGGGCAAAGCAGTAAATACAGGCATGCTCGCAACCCCTGTAGGGGTTTATGGACTGGTCAAATGGTATATCCGGGGACTGGTTCCGGCTGATAATCGAGCGTACCTGTTCGTCAGTGACTTCGGTCGCCATGGAGTCCGGACAGGTTTCCTCAGCCGGGTCCTGATACCAGCCATCGTCCCATTTGCGGTCAGTTACGATCGGCTGGAAGCGGTTTTTCGGGTTCAGCGGTGTTGCGCGAGTCTTCATGGTAAATCCGAAATACTGTTTATACATACAGTACTCCGCATGCTGCGCAATTTCCAGTTTTCGTTATGTCATGACGTCAGAGGTCATTCATCCTTCCGATCTGACTGGCCAGCCTCATGGCTTCGTGTTCTTCCATCGCGTGCATCGATTCGACCAGTTCTTTCGCCTCCGGGATTTCCGCCTTGCCGGCCAGGCTGTCATAAAGGTCGATCAGCTGGTCATGGAATGCGAATACTTCCCGCTCAATACCCTCAAAGTCGAGATTGGCATAATGGCCATCACAGTTCTGGTGTGCTTTGATGCGTTTGTGCTCGTTGTTCAGGTAATCGTAGACCCGTGTCTTCAGCGCCTTGGGGTCGGCCTGCTTTTCGAATTCGGCGGTAATGCGCGCCAGTTCGGATTCGTGGCCAGCCAGATAGGTCAAGAGCGCCTGAGCACGTTCGTTCGGATTTTTGGTGGCGCACTCCGACAGGCATTGCGAAAGATTGGTGTGGAGCTCTCGGGCCCACATAATCAGGTCTTCGAAGGTTCTTATTTCCATTGCGGGACTCCTAGTTGGCAGCTAATCGGATGGACATGCGCTGGCTACAGTCTAGCCCAGGTTGCCGGTGTTGGCGCACTGGCTCATGGTAGAGTGCGAACCGGCAGCGGGGCTGGCCGGACAGACGCCTGGTTGCGAATACTGCGGAACCAGGCCAGCGCCGGTTTTTCGACGGCGTAGTGGATGAGACAGGCAAGAGTCAGAGACACGGCAAGCGCTAGCGCGACACCGGCCCACCCGGGAATTCCGGCACTGTAACTCCAGCCGATAACGCCATATCCGATGTTCTGGTGCACCAGGTACAACGTATAGGACAAGCTACCCAGCCATAGCAGGGGTCTGTTGGCCAGTATATTGAGATAGCCTGCCACCGCCAGCGCAAATACCCCATAGCAACCGAGCACGAACAGGCTGAAAGGCGGTTTATAGGCGAGCAGGGAGTGACCCACCGCCAATGCCAGCAGAATAAGCTCGCCTTTCGCCGGACGACCGTATCGATGCCAGCGGTAGATCAACATGCCGCTGATAAACAGCGGAGCATACTTCACAAACAACAGCTCCTTGACCAGAAACTCGATAGCGTCCGGAATGGCGTGCCACCAGATCACGCCAGCGTAGCTGACGAGTACCCAGACCGACAATGCAAGACGAATACGGCGCCAGTCCTTCAGCCCATAGAAAAGCAACGCAATCCAGCAGTAGAACGTGGCCTCGACCACAAGGCTCCAGTAAGCACCGTCCACATGGGGAAACTCCAGGTATTCGTGAAGCAGGGTGGCATTCAGCAGCGCACTGCCGAGACTGACGGGACGATCCTCCGGCCCCATCATGTGGACGGCAATAAAGGTCATGGCGATGCCTGCCCACAGGGCGGGCAGCAAGCGGAACGCCCGGGCCAGCCCAAACCAGCCCGCGGTGCGGGTTCGTTCAAGCGTCATGAAAATTACGAATCCGCTGAGGATGAAAAACAGGTGTACACCATAGCGACCAAAATCCAGACCGGACCAGGCTGTGAATGTGTGACCGTAGAGTTCATCGTAATAGGGCAGGTAGTGAAACAGTACAACGCCGAGGGCCGCAATGCCCCGAAGTGCGTCCAGTGCCGACAGCCGTGGTGAGGATTCAGCCATAATCACGATTCCTTATGATTTCAGGCTATAGTAGCCTGCCTCGTGGTGTTACATAACCGGCCAGTTATACGGTTGCCTTGCTGGCGACTTAAAATGCGTTAACCTGCCCGCAACCGCTGCAGGGTGCTGGAAGGAGCTGGAAGGAGCTGGGGGTGGTGGAAAGGTGCTGGAGAAAACCATGAGTGTTGAACTTGGAATTATTGAAGGGTTCTACGGGCCATTGTGGAGCTGGCAGGAACGGAAACAGCTTGTACAGGCGCTGGAACCCCACGGTTACCGATTTTACCTCTATGCACCCAAGGCCGATGCGTTCCTGCGCCGGCGGTGGCACGAGCCCTTCCCGCAGGAAGCCGCGGTAGAAATGGCCGATTTCTCCCGTTTCTGTCGCAAGCATGGCGTTCGGTTCGGTGTCGGCCTGAGCCCGTTCGAGGTATTTAATGATTTCAACGACGCGGCCAAAGAGGCCCTGGCCGCGAAGCTGGCATTGCTGGATGAAATCCGTGTTCAGGAGCTGGCCCTTCTGTTTGACGACATGCGGAGCGATACGCCGGACCTGGCCGCGCGCCAGGCGGATATCGTTCATTGGGTGGCAGAGCGGAGCGGTGCCGAACAATTGAGCGTCTGTCCCAGCTATTATTCCGACGACCCGGTGCTCGATCGGGTGTTTGGTGATCGCCCGGCGCACTATCTCGAGGATCTGGGCAAGGCACTGGATCCGTCAGTGCGGGTATTGTGGACCGGCGAGGAAGTCTGTTCGAGGGAAATATCGCCGGGCCATCTCCGGCGCGTGTCCGAGTCGCTGGGGCGCAAGCCGGTGTTGTGGGACAACTACCCGGTGAACGACGGCGACCGGATGTCCCGCCACCTGCATTTGCGCGCATTCACCGGAAGGCCGGCGGCTAACAAAGAGTATCTTGCGGGCCATGCCATCAATCCCGCGTTGCAGCCAACGCTGACCACCATCCCCGCCATCACTCTGGCCCAAAGCTACAAGCAGGGCCCGGGATATCAGTATGGGCAGGCATTCCTGAGGGCCGCTGAAGAGGTGCTGGGGAAAGAGCTGGCAAAGCAGATAACGGCGGATCTCCTCGTGTTGCAGGACGCGGGGCTTTCCAGAATCAGTAGTGAACGCCGCCAGGCCATGACCGAGACCTACTCTCGCTTTGATCACCCGGCTGCCAGGGAAATCCTGCGTTGGCTGGCCGGGGAGTATCAGGTCACGGATGAAATGGTACAGACACAATGATCCGGGATGATCAGTTCAGGTAGTACTCAACGGTAGTCACCACCCGGACGGTCTTGACCGGTTGCTGGCCTTCGCTGATACCCGGGGCCTGATCCCGTGCCAGAATCTGAAACACACCCTGGTTCGCACGTCGCAGATCTCCCAGGTCGGTTTTTGCGTCCCTGGCAAATTGCGCGGCGGCCTCCCGGGCGGCGGCAGTTGCCTCGGCAATCATCTCCGGTTTGATGTCGTTCAGCCTGTTGAACAGGTAAGTGGGCCCGCCGGGGCCGTAATCGGATGACAGAATAACGCCGGAGTCCACCAGTTCACTGACGGACTGCGCGGCCTGGCGGATACGATCAATGTTGTCACTGCGCACCATCAGGGTCTGGTTGATGATGAATTTCTGATCGTTGCCGCCGTTCTGGTAAGGGTTGGCACGGGTATCCGTTACATCCAGGCGCTGCAATTCTACCGCTGTGGTATCAATGGCCTGCAGCTCGAGAAACGCCATGATGCTTTCGCGGCTCTTGCCGGCTTGCTCCCGGGCCTCATCCAGGCTGTCGCCGGTGGCCACGAAGCGCAGGGGCCAGAGCGCCAGGTCCGCTTGCACCTCCCGTTCTGCAACGCCCTTTACGGTGACAAAACGGTCGCCGGTACGAAGTCCTGTCAGGCCATCGGCAATGAGCGAGGCAGAGATGATGGCGGCAATTGCCAGAATCAGGGTGGGCAGGAATTTCATCACGGCCTCATTGTTTGTAGATCGGGCAGACAAGATCGCCGTAAATGCCGGG
>JAWWAM010000237.1:0-4986 GCA_033721715.1 Marinobacter sp. | reverse complement strand
TGCGGGAATAGACCATCGTGCGGAACATCTGGGATAGCAGGTTGGGCATGCCGGAGCGGGTCAGCTCGCCCGGCGCCATGGTGCCGGCCCGCACCGCTGCGCTGGCGTCAATCGGCACCTGCGGATTCACGGCAAAGACCAGATCAGCACCGTCTTCAAAAGCGACAGATGCATGCAGACCTTTTCTCAGGGTGCCGTCCACGTAGAAGCGCCCGTCAATAGTCACCGGAACATAAATACCCGGAGAGGACATGCTGGCCTGGATCGCCCTGGAAATGGGCACGTGATCAAAACCCGGGGCTCCGAAACAGACGGCTTCAGTACTCTCGACATCCGCAGCCACAATGTACAAGCTGCGACGAAGCTGCCGAAAATCATTGGTACGGCCGAGCATGGTAAAGGCGCGCTGCAGATATTCATGCAGCCCCTCGTTGTCAAACAACCCCGCCGGCGCTGCCTGAGCGAGGACGGTCATCGCCTCCAGCAAGCTTTGATCATAGGGGTTATTGATAAACCGGCGGACGGCAGTGGTGACCAGACCAGGCACCGCCAGCAGTCGGCTGCCCAGCTCGCGGAACGCCGGGCGGTAGAAAACCTCGGGGTGAAAGGGGTGGACTTCAGCCTCGTTGCGCACAAAAATCCGGCATAATTGGGCCGTTGTCATCTGATTAGCCAGGTTGGCAGCCACAAAAGACCCGGCATTCACGCCGACGTACACATCAATATCGTTGAAATCCAGACCGTCCAGCGCCTCATCCAGCGCACGCAACGCGCCGATCTCGTATATACCACCCAGTGGGCCACCGCCTCCAAGTGCGAGGCCGATGCGGGGCCGGGGTTTAATCGCTGTCGTCGTTGCCATTATTTGCTATCCCCTTGCGGGTACTGGTGGCTAATGACTTTTACCGTAGCAGTCCAATTTAGAGTGCACACCCTATATGGACCCCGCTGGTGCCAAACCATCAGGAAAGGGCCTTTTCGGCATGGGCTATCGAGCTTGACTTGCCCGGGCGCAGATAACGCCCAAAGCCTGCATTGCGAAGTGCCAGATCAACACAGCTTTTAATAACGTGAGGGGAATCCAGCAAGAGCACATCCTCGAGTAACTGAGCCGCCCATTCACGACTGACGCTGCGGATGACGGACTTGACCTTGGGCAGACTGGCCGCGTTCATGGACAGCGAGTCGTACCCCATGGCCATTAGCAACAGGGCACCGCCGGGGTCACCCGCCAGTTCGCCACAGATGCCCACCGGCTTGCCCACGGCATGAGCGTCCTGGGCCACCCGGACAAGCGCCTGCAACACCGCCGGATGGTAGGAATGGTAAAGCTGGGCCACACGCGGGTTGTTGCGGTCCACTGCCAGCAGATACTGGGTCAGGTCGTTCGAGCCCACCGACAGGAAATCGACACGATCCGCCAGTTCCCGGATCTGGTATACCGCCGCAGGTATCTCAACCATCACCCCGACCTTGGGCATATGAATGTTAAAACCCTCTTCCCTCACCTCGTGGTAAACCCGGTAAATAAGGTGTAGGGATTCTTCCACTTCGGAGATATTGCTGATCATCGGCAGCATGATCTGCAGATTGTTCAACCCTTCGCTCGCCTTGAGCATAGCCCGCACCTGAACCAGAAAAATCTCCGGATGGTCCAGGGTTACGCGGATGCCGCGCCAGCCCAGGAAGGGGTTCTCTTCCTGGATTGGAAAGTAGGTCAGGGCCTTGTCGCCGCCGATGTCCAGCGTGCGCATGGTGACGGGATTCGGAGCAAACGCTTCCAGTTGCTCACGATAGTATTCCCTTTGCTCATGCTCGGAGGGGAAGCGGTCCTTGATCATGAAAGGCACTTCCGTGCGGTACAGGCCGATGCCCTCGGCACCGTGGCTGAGCGAGCGCACCACATCGGTCATCAGCCCGGTGTTCACCAGCAACGATACGCGGTGGTTATCCGTGGTTTCACACGGCAAATCCCGCAGGGCCTCCAGCCCTTTGACCAGTTCATCTTCCTCTTCACAGATCTCCTGGTAGAAATTCCGTAAATCTACAGAGGGCGACGCAAAGATCTGGCCTTCAAAGCCATCGACAATCAGGTCCTTGCCATCCAGCTGGTTCACCGGAATATCCACCAGCCCCATGACGGTTGGCACACCCATGGCGCGGGCAAGAATGGCGACGTGGGAGTTGCTCGACCCCTTCACCGATACCAGACCGACTAGTTTCCCCTTGGGAACCTCTCCCAGCATGGCCGGAGTCAGCTCTTCGCTGACCAGTACCGTGTTATCGGGGTAAACCGTGTCTTTCTGCTCTCCTTCTTGCAGGTGAGACAGCAAGCGGCGGCCCAGGTCGCGGATATCCACCGCCCGCTCCTGCAAGTAGTGGTCCTCCATCATCTCGAAGTGACGCACATACTGCTGAACCACCTGCTTCAGGGCACCCTGGGCCCAGAAACCTTCCCTGATCCGATTGGAGACCTCGCCCGGCATGGCATCGTCACCCAGCATGCGCAGGTATACATCAAAAAGCGCCTGTTCTTCCGGGCGCAACTGTGAAGCCAAGCGGGCCGCAACCCGCTCGATGTCTTCGCGCACCGCAGTGACTGCGCCATTGAACAGCGACAATTCCAGTTCGACATCATCCGTGGGCTTTTCCGGCACAACGTCCAGATCTGCGGCCGGATAGACCACCACACCCTTACCGATGGCAACACCCGGCGCCCCCGGCACGCCACTGAAGCTGACGTCCGTGGCCTCTTCGCCGGTCAGAGAGAGGCCGCTGATGGCGCCCGTGGCTTCACTATGAGCGATCACACCGGCCAACTGCGCCGACACTGTTACCAGGAAGGCTTCTTCACCTTCATCAAAGCAGCGTGAACTTTCCCTTTGCTGAACAACGAGAACGCCCAGCACCCGACGGTGGTGAATAATGGGCACACCGAGGAACGAGCGGAAACGCTCTTCACCAGTCTCCGGGAAATAACGGTAGCGGGGATGAGAGGGGGCATCTTCAAGATTGATGGGCTCCTCACGGGAGCCCACCAGGCCGATCAGGCCCTCGGAGTAGCCAAGGCTGACCTGGCCGACGGCTTGCTGGTACAGGCCCTCTGTGGCCATCAGGATGTAGCGGTTAGTGGCCGGATCAAGCAGATAAACCGAACATACCTCGGTATCCATGGCTTTCTGCACCCGCGAAACGATGATATCCAGCGCCTCCTGCAGATCGCGGGCGCTGTTTACCTCTTGTACAAGACTTCGCAGTATGCTCAGCATGGCGGGTTCAATCCGTCATTTTTATTGATCCTTCGTACGCCGGGACTGCTCACTCCGGTGCCACTGTTCCATGTTATAAAACAGCCGCGGTGCGAGTTCTCGCAGCGCACGTCGATAGACTTCACGTTTGAACGAGACGACCTGCCCAAGAGGGTACCAATAACTCACCCACTGCCAGCCGTCGAATTCCGGCGAGTCCGTGCCGTCTACGCGCACCTGCGCATCCGGCGAAAGCATCCTCAGCAGGAACCATTTCTGTTTCTGTCCCACGCAGATGGGGTGCGAGTTGTGCCGCACCATCCTGCGAGGGAGGCGGTATCTCAGCCAGCCACGGGTACAGCTGATGACTTCCACATCGTCTGTCCCGAGACCAATTTCCTCTGCCAGCTCCCTGTAGAGAGCCTCCTCCGGTGATTCGTCGTGCTTGATCCCACCTTGAGGGAACTGCCAGGAGTCCTGCCCTATTCGCCTTGCCCAGAGGACTTCCCCCCTGTGATTGGCCAGAATGATTCCGACATTGGGTCTGAAACCGTCTGAATCGATCACGGCACAGTCCTCTTAAAAGTCGGTTGGCCGGATTAAAAATTCACCAGCCGGATTTATCCAAGTTGCTCTCATTCTTACAGAATCCCAAGGCTTCGGCAAACGGAGCCGGCAGCGGCATGTCATGGTAGACTGTTGCGCCTGTGACATTCGCCATACCAGCCGGAGGTACCGACGTTGACCCTTGCGATTTTTGACCTTGATAACACCCTGCTCGCCGGGGATAGCGACCATGCCTGGGGTGAGTTCCTGGTGGAAGAGTCCATCGTCGATGCGGAAGAATATCGGAAGGCCAACGACCGGTTTTATCAGGAATACCTGAACGGCGAACTGGATATCATGCACTACCTGAGCTTTGCCCTGCAGCCGCTGGCACGCCACGACATGCAGCAGTTACTGACCTGGCGGAAAGAGTTCATCGAGAAAAAAATCCGGCCGATGATGCAGTCCAGCGCCACAGAGTTACTGGACAGCCACCGTGTGCAGGGCCACACATTGCTGATTATCACTGCCACCAACCGGTTTGTAACCGAGCCAGTGGCGGAACTACTTGGTATTGAACACCTGATTGCCACAGAGCCGGAACTGGTCAATGGGCGTTATACGGGAGAGGTTGCAGGTGTTCCCAGCTTTCAGGATGGCAAGGTAACCCGCCTGAACGACTGGCTCCAATCAACTGGCGAGAGCCTGGATGGGGCATGGTTCTACAGCGATTCCCACAACGATGCCCCCTTACTTCGCAAAGTAGAGAATCCTGTGGCAGTAGATCCGGACCCGACACTTGAAAACATCGCAAAAGAAAACGGCTGGAAAATCATGAGCCTCAGAGGCTAACCAGTTGCTATTCTGCCCGGGAAGGCCCCAGGGAGGGGGTGCCCGGGATACGCTGTGAATACGTCCATGTACGCTCGACAAAAACATCCATGTTTTTGACGATCCCGGGCACCCCCTCCCTGCGTCCTTCCCTACTTTTGTGCAAACCCGCCACTTCTGAGTCCTACCCCGTAGGTCGGATTAGGCAAAGCCGTAATCCGACAACCCAGACTCAAAGAAACCCCGTCAAAGACCGCACAAAACAACTCTTGATATAATCCGTTTCCGGAATCCCCGGCACCACCGGATGATCCGGCGCCTGATGCCCCTGCTCCAGCAACTGAACAAACCGGTCAATCTT
>JAWWAM010000236.1:0-4989 GCA_033721715.1 Marinobacter sp. | reverse complement strand
TACGAACATCGCACGCCAGGGTGACGCGGTTCTTTCGTTCCTTGGCCAGTACCTTCAGGTGGACGGTGAGGGTGTCGTCCAGTTTTACCGGGCGCTTGAACGCCAGGCTCTGTTCCAGATAGATAGTGCCCGGGCCGGGCATCACGGTGGCCAGGGCTGCGGATATCAATGATCCACTCCACATGCCGTGGGCAATGCGCTCCCGGAATGTGGATTCGGCGGCGAATTCGGAGTCCAGGTGGACCGGATTAACATCACCGGATACCGCTGCAAAGAGCACCAGCTCATCTTCGGTGAGTGTCTTTACAAAGGTGGCTGAGTCACCTTCCTGAAGTTCTTCGTAGGTAATGTTTTCAAGCGTATCGAGAGTGTCGCTCATATGGGCTCCGCCGAGGGTCCTGTTGGGTAAACAGCCAATCGGGTTATTGGTTGTAAGTGCTACAGTGCTGTCTCGAAAACTACCTCATCGTTCACAAAACTGCTATTCTCTCCCGACTTTTCAAGGCTGATACTTTTGTCTGGTTGATTTTTTGATCAAACCGATATCGGTACACATTATAAGCACAAACGCCTAACAGGAGATGGTGATGGATTTTGAGCAGTTCTATCAGGATAAATACCCCGCCGGTGTGTCTCGCGCCGTAGACCTGGACAAGTACACCAGCATGGTGGACGTATTTGATCAGGCGGTGAAAAAGTACGCCGACCGACCTGCCTTCAGCGCTGTTGGCGCTACGCTCACCTATCGCGATCTGGATACCCAGAGCCGTAATTTTGCCGCCTGGCTGCAGAACAAGACCGACCTGAAACCCGGGGACCGGATTGCGGTTCAGATGCCCAACGTCTCCCAGTATCCCGTTGTTGTCTTTGGGGCCATGCGCGCTGGCCTGATCGTGGTGAATACCAATCCACTGTATACCACCCGCGAGATGGAGCACCAGTTTAACGATTCTGGTGCCAAAGCGCTTGTCGTACTGGCCAACATGGCCAACAACGCCGAGAAAGTGCTCCCCCATACCGGCATCGAGCACGTTATCGTGACCGAAATTGCTGACATGCACTCGCCGCTGAAGCGCACGCTGATGAACGCGGCGGTAAAACACCTGAAGAAAATGGTGCCTGCCTATAGTCTGCCCCAGGCCCACAAACTGCCGGCAGTGCTCAGCGCTGGCAGCAAGGAAAAGTTCACCCCGGTTGAATGCAAGAAAGACGATATCGCCGTATTGCAGTATACCGGGGGCACCACCGGTGTTGCCAAGGGCGCCATGCTGACCCATGGAAACCTGGTAGCAAACCTGCTGCAGGTTCGTCCGATGATGGAAGACACCGTAGAAGAGGGCAAGGAAGTGGTGGTCGCGCCGCTGCCGCTTTACCACATCTACTCGTTTACCCTGAACTGCGGCATCATGCTGGAAGCTGGCGCCCATAACGTGCTTATTCCGAACCCCCGTGATATTCCGGGCTTTGTGAAGGAGCTCAAGAACTACAAGTTCACCGCGTTCCTGGGCCTGAACACCCTGTTTGTGGCGCTGTGTAACAACGAAGAATTCCAGGATCTGGACTTCAGCGGCCTTAAGCTGACCTCGTCCGGCGGTATGGCTCTCACCAGTGACACCGCCAAGATGTGGCAGCGTGTGACCGGTTGTGAAATCAGTGAAGGTTACGGCATGACCGAGACATCCCCGGTTGTCACCTTCAACCCCAACAGTGCCATTCAGCTCGGCACCATCGGCCTGCCGATTCCGGGTACCGAAATCAAGACCATTGACGATGACGGCAATGAGACTCCGATTGGCGAGCCGGGCGAGCTGTGTGTGAAAGGCCCGCAGGTGATGCGCGGCTACTGGCAGCGTCCGGAAGATACCCAGAAGTCCTTTACTGATGATGGCTTCCTGAAAACCGGAGATATCGCCCTGATTCAGGAAGATGGTTACATTCGGATTGTGGATCGCAAGAAGGACATGATTATAGTGTCTGGCTTCAATGTGTTCCCGAATGAAATAGAAGATGTTGTGAGCGGTCATCCAAAAGTGGTTGAATGTGCCGCCGTCGGCGTGGAAGATGCCAAAAGCGGCGAAGCCGTAAAGGTTTTTCTGGTACCCACCGCCGAAGGTGTTACAGAGAACGAACTGAAAGAATTCTGTCGGGAACGCCTGACTGCCTACAAGGTGCCCAAGTCGTTCGAATTCCGTGACGAGCTGCCGAAAACCAACGTTGGCAAGATCCTGCGCCGTGAGCTCCGGGACGAAGCCAACAACAAGTAAAAGGCCCGATGACCCAAGCCCCACCCGAACAGCCAGCGAATACACCCGACAGCAGGGCGGCCGTAAAGGCCGTCCTGGAACAGCTGGACACCTGCAACCAGATTGAGGCAGCCCGTATTCACAAGCTGGTGGCCCGTAAAAAAGGCCACCCGGGGCAGAAGGACCTCGAGAAAATGGCGCAATGGCTTGACCGCGGTCAGGCCAGGGTCAGGGAACGCCTGGCGCTACACAAGCCTGCCACCTTTCCACCGTCACTGCCGGTATCAGACCGGGTTGACGATATTCGCCAGGCCATCGAACAGAATCAGGTAGTGATTATCGCCGGAGAAACCGGTTCGGGTAAGACTACCCAGATCCCCAAGATTTGCATGAACAGTGGCCGTGGTATCCGCGGGCTGATTGGGCATACCCAGCCCAGGCGCATTGCCGCCCGAACGGTCGCCAGCCGCATTGCCGAGGAATTGGGAGAGCAGGCAGGGGGGCAGGTTGGCTACCAGGTGCGCTTCACCGATACCACCTCCGAGCAGTCCCGGCTGAAAGTGATGACTGACGGCATACTGCTGTCGGAGGTCCAGCACGATCGCTTCCTTGACCGTTACGATACCCTGATCATCGACGAGGCCCACGAACGCAGCCTCAACATCGATTTTCTGATGGGGTACCTGCGGCAGCTGTTGCCGAAACGCCCCGACCTGAAGGTGGTTATCACCTCCGCCACCATCGAAGTAGAGCGATTCAGCCAGTTCTTCAATGACGCGCCGGTGATTGAGGTCAGCGGCCGTACCTTTCCGGTGGATATCCGTTATCGCCCCCTGACCGGTGATGAGGATGATAGAGACCAGGGATGGACCGACGGTGTGCTCCGGGCCATGGAGGAAATCGAGCAGCACGAGCGCGCGGCAAAACAACCGCCGGGCGATGTGCTGGTGTTTCTCCCGGGTGAGCGGGAAATCCGCAGCCTGAGCAAAGTGCTGCGTCACGCCGACCTGCGCCACACCGAGGTGTTGCCGCTCTATTCCCGCCTGAGCAATCAGGAACAGAACCGGATATTCCAGAGCCATCGTGGCCGGCGGATGGTGCTTTCCACCAATGTGGCGGAAACCTCCCTGACCGTCCCGGGCATCCGTTATGTGATTGACACGGGCGTGGCGCGAATCAGCCGCTACAGTGTGCGCTCCAAGATTCAGCGCCTGCCCATTGAGCCGGTCTCCCAGGCCAGTGCGAACCAGCGCGCAGGGCGGTGTGGCCGCGTGGCACCCGGCATTTGCTTCCGGCTCTATGACGAGACTGATTTTATCAACCGGCCGGAGTACACGGACCCGGAGATCCTTCGCACCAACCTGGCGTCCGTCATCCTGCAGATGACCACCTCCGGGCTGGGGGATATCCGGCACTTTCCGTTCCTGGAGCCGCCGGACGCGCGCCTGATCAACGACGGCTACAAACTGCTGGAAGAACTGGGGGCGGTGGACGACAAGCGTCGGGTAACCGGCCTTGGCCGCACCATGGCCCGGTTGCCACTGGACCCCCGCCTGGCCCGCATGCTGGTCACGTCTTCGGAGCAGGGGAGTCTGGCTGAAACCCTGGTGATCATCGCCGGGCTCAGTGTCCAGGACCCGCGGGAACGCCCCCAGGACAAGCAGCAGGCTGCTGACCAGGCTCACGCTCCGTTCAATGACAAGGAATCTGACTTCCTCACGCTCCTGAACATCTGGAATTTCTATGAGGAGCAGCGTCAGGAGCTCTCCCAGAACCAGCTGAAAAAGTTGTGCCAGAAGAGCTTTCTGTCCTGGATGCGGATGCGGGAATGGCGGGACATACATCGCCAGCTCACGCTGATCTGCCGCGAGCAGAAGTTGAGGCTGAACAAGGAAGCGGCCAGTTATGAGTCCCTCCACAAGGCGATACTGGCGGGCCTTTTAGGGCAGGTCGCCGTCAAGCTGGAAAAAAAGGAATACCTGGCAACCCGAAATCGCAAGGTGATGATCTTTCCCGGCTCCAAGGTGTCGAAATCGGGGCCCAAGTGGATTGTGGCTGCTGAAATTGTCGAAACCAGCCGGGTCTTTGCCCGCGTGGTGGCAAAAGTCGAGCCTGAGTGGATCGAGCCCCTTGCCGGCCATGTTGTGAAACATCACTACTTCGAGCCACATTGGGAGCAGAAGCGCGCCCAGGTGATGGGCTACGAGAAGATTTCCCTGTACGGCCTCGATATTATCCCCAAAAGGCGGATACCATACAGCAAGGTAGATCCGGCCGAATGCCGCAATCTCTTTATCCGTCATGCGCTGGTGGAAGGGGATTACCAGTCCAAAGCGCCGTTCATTGCCCGCAACCGGGAATTGCTGGATACCGTCGAGAATCTCGAGCGTAAGACCCGTCGTCGGGACCTGCTGGTGGAAGACGAAGTGTTGGTGGATTTCTATGACCAGCGCTTGCCGGCCGACATTGTCAGTGGTCGGCATTTTGAAAGCTGGTGGAAGCAACTCAGTGCCGACGAACTCCGCAATATGGAGCTGACTGAGTCCGATATTCTCCAGCGCCCGCTGGATGAGCAGGCTGGTGCCTTGTACCCGGATTACCTGGAATGGGAGGGGGTGCGTTACCCGCTGAGTTACGAGTTCGAGCCCACCAGCGAACGGGACGGCGTCACCCTGCAGGCCCCGGTAATGGCGCTGAAACAGCTGCCTGCCAGGCGCCTTGAATGGCTTGTTCCGGGACTGCTGCG
>JAWWAM010000235.1:0-4998 GCA_033721715.1 Marinobacter sp. | reverse complement strand
TCCGAGAAAGCGGTTCCCGCCCCACCCCGGAGCCGGGCGTTGAACTGCTCGAGCTTGCCGCGCTTGCGCTCGTAGCCCATCCACACTCGCTCGAACGGGTTCCACACTCGCGGCCGGTGAAAAAGATAGAAGATGCAGGGGCGGTCATCGCGATAGGTTTCGTTAAGTGCTTCGACCGCTGCGCGTGTGTACGCAAGCAATGCCGCGTCTTGCGGCAGGGTTTGCTCGGGCGCATCGGGGAAATCTGTCAGCAGGGCGAAGTACAGATTGGGGTCGCGATTGCCCAGATAGCGGATTTCCAGAGCTTCGATCAGATGATCGACCTCCCGCAGACTGCCCAGCAACGTGGGTACCACCACCATGGTGCGGTGAATATCTGGAATACCCTGTGAGAAATCCAGCCGTGGTAATGCACGTGGTGGCAACAACAGCGTAACCGCCAGGTTCACCAGCGCAACCGCCAACGCCGAGGCACTGATCATGGCTGTGATTGCTATGAACCAGTAACGCCAGTCGGTAGGTACAAGACCATCAAGCAAATAAAGCACGCCTGCCGTTGTAAGCAACGTCAGTAACAAGATCACGCCAAGATAGAGTGGCAGACGGAAAGGTCGGCTCGCGCGTTTCATACGGGTTGTAAACGACGGGCAGCAGTCGACCGAACGCTCCAGATGCGGGCGCCCCCGATCGATCAGATAGTAGCCTACATGCGCGCTGCGGTCTTGCCGGCCCTGTTGCGCGGCTGCCGCCTGCGCAAGAACAATGGCTTCCCGGGCCACCGACGCTTCGTCACCGCCGCTGCCCCGCGCCACATCCTCAATAACATGCCGATAGCGGTCCCGGGTGGCGAAATCCTGACGGGCGTGCATGCCTGACGGGTCTTCGCACAGGGTCTTTTCGACGACACTGAGCGACTCGACGTAATGCTTCCAGTCCATGGCGCCGATGAAACGGAGGCTGCCAATGCTGTTGGCGATGGATATCTGGTTGGCCGCAGCCGTCCGCCCGGCCGCCTCCGACAACCTCGTTGCGGTAGTACCCTGCTCAAGCAATTTCTGTTCGACCCAGGTTTGCACGAAGGCCATGGCGGGTCCCTGCGCCTGAAGCCGGTCATAAAACTCCTCCACAAACGACGCGGTCAGCGGTACATCGGCATGGGCAAACTCGGCCAGCAACTGGATCAACTGCTTGGGTTCACTTTCTGCCGCATCAAGCATGCGGTCCGCCCACCTGATGGCGGCGTCGCGCTCTTCGCGTCGTTGGGCGATGCGTACGCCGACGCGGCGCAGATTTTCCAGCAGCGCCAGCTTCAGCATGATGGGGAAGGCCCACAACTCGCCCAGTTTCAGGGGCTCGACGGTCTGGTAGGCAGCAACGAACTGGGTGACGTTGTCGCTGTCGACCCGCCCATCCATGTGGGAGATCAACTCCAGCGCCAGGTCGTAAATGCGGGGGAAACCGACCGATTGGCCATCGGCCAGCCGCGGCAGCTGCCGGCTGTAACCACGCGGAAGATGGCGCCGCGCCAGGCCCATCTGCTGCTCGATCAGATAAAAGTTGTCGAGCAGCCAGGCTTCGGTAGGCGCAATCCGTTGCCCCGCCGTTACCGCCGCTGTAACGACGTCGTAGGCCTCCAGCAAAACGCGGGCGTTGTCTGCCAGACGAGGCAGCAACCTGTCCGCCCCCGGGCTCGGATCAATTCGATGCTGTCCCGCCAGGGTGACCGCATGACGCTTCAGTTGCTCAATGCTGAACAATTCCGCGCGCAACAACTCGGTATCCCGGTTATGACGGAGCCCGTTCCCTGTGCGTACCCAAAACCTGAACGCTTTGATGGTTATCGCTCCCTGTTAACCCTTTGAATGGTCAGGGGCAGCCCTGGCCATATTGCCGGTATTTACCGAAAATACAGCTCCCAGTGCTCGCGATACTTCAGCCTTCGTGGTTTATTCGGTCACGCTCAAGTGTAGTTGTCCATTGCGGTCAGTGCCACACGCGCAGCTATTCCCACTCGATAGTGGCAGGTGGCTTGGAGGAGACATCGTAGGTTACCCGGGAGACGCCTTCGATTTCGTTGATAATGCGGTTCGACACCGTTTCCAGCAACTCGTAAGGCAGATGTGCCCATCGCGCTGTCATGAAATCAATGGTTTCTACCGCCCGCAACGCAATCACGTACTCGTAACGGCGCGCATCGCCAACAACACCGACGGATTTGACCGGCAGGAATACCGCGAAAGCCTGACTGGTCTTGTGGTAGAAGTCGGCACGGTGCAGCTCCTCCAGAAAGATGGCGTCGGCCCGACGGAGGATTTCGGCATATTCTTTCTTTACCTCGCCCAGAATCCGCACCCCCAGGCCCGGCCCCGGGAAGGGGTGGCGATAAACCATGTCATAAGGCAGGCCCAGTTCAAGGCCGATGCGACGCACTTCATCCTTGAAAAGCTCCCGCAATGGCTCCACCAGCTTCATTTTCATGGTTTCCGGCAGGCCGCCAACATTATGGTGGGATTTGATGACATGGGCCTTACCCGTCTTGGAGGCGGCGGATTCGATAACGTCCGGGTAGATGGTCCCCTGGGCCAGCCAGTTTACATCCCGGATATTGGCGGCTTCTTCGTCGAACACATCGATAAAGGTATTGCCAATGATCTTGCGCTTCTTTTCCGGGTCATCAACGCCCTTGAGCTTGGACAGGAACAGGTCTTCGGCATCCACGCGGATAACCTTGACGCCCATGTTACTGGCGAACATGTCCATTACCTGGTCGCCTTCGTGCAGGCGCAGCAGCCCGTTGTCCACGAACACGCAGGTTAACTGGTCGCCGATGGCCTTGTGCAACAGAGCTGCGGTCACGGAGGAGTCGACGCCACCGGAAAGCCCGAGCAGCACCTTGTCCTCGCCGACCTGGTTGCGGATCTGCTGAACTGCATCATCCACAATCTTGGCTGGTGTCCATAGCGCCTCACACTGGCAAACGTTGAGTATAAAGTGCTCAAGGATGCGCTTTCCCTGCAGGGTATGGGTCACTTCCGGGTGAAACTGGACACCGTAGAGATTGCGGCTGAGATCCTGCATGGCGGCAATCGGCGCGCTTTCTGTTGATGCCAGCAGCTCAAAGCCCTCGGGCATCACCACAACCTTGTCACCATGGCTCATCCAGACATCCAGCAGGGAATCACCGGTGGCCGTCAGGTGATCGGTAATATCCTGGAGCAGAGGCCCCTTGGCACGCACCTTGACCTGGGCATAGCCGAATTCCCGTTTCTCGGAACTGGCCACCCGGCCACCCAGCTGCTCGGCCATGGTTTGCATGCCGTAGCAGATACCAAGTACCGGGATGCCTTTCTCGAACAGCCCTTCGGGTGCCCGCGGACCACCCAACTTGGTGACAGACTCCGGACCACCGGCCAGGATAATTCCTTTGGGGTTGAAATCCCTGAGCTCCTGATCCGTTATATCGAAGGCCTTGATCTCACAATAGACACCGATCTCCCGAACGCGGCGTGCGATGAGCTGGGTGTACTGGGAGCCAAAATCGAGAATCAGAATGCGGTGGTCGTGGATGTTGTGGGCCATGAAATCCTCGGATCAGAAAGAAAAAGCGCGGCTCATACCCCTGGCCGCGCCTGGAACGACAATAATCAGCCGATACGGTAGTTGGGGGCTTCCTTGGTGATAGTCACGTCGTGGACGTGGCTCTCGCGCATGCCCGCGTTTGTTATGCGAACAAATTCAGGCTTGGTACGCATTTGTTCCATGGTGGCGCACCCTGTGTACCCCATGGATGCCCGGAGGCCGCCCATAAGCTGATGGACAATGTTCCGCATTGGCCCCTTGCAGGCCACACGGCCTTCAATGCCCTCAGGCACCAGTTTCTCGATACCCTTGCTGGCATCCTGGAAGTAACGGTCGCTGGAGCCCTGCCCCATGGCGCCGAGCGAGCCCATGCCCCGGTAGGCCTTATAGCTGCGCCCCTGGTAAAGCTCGACTTCACCCGGTGCTTCGTCAGTTCCGGCCAGCAGGCTGCCGATCATGACACTGTAGGCACCGGCGGCAATGGCCTTGGAAATATCACCGGAGAAACGTACACCGCCGTCAGCAATAACTGGGATGCCACGGTCTTTCAGTGCCGCCGCCACATTGGATACGGCGGTGATCTGGGGAACACCGATACCGGCAACAATACGGGTGGTGCAGATGGAACCGGGACCGATGCCTACCTTGACCGCATCCGCACCGGCATCTGCCAGGTCAATAGCCGCCTGGGACGTGGCGATGTTGCCACCAATTACCTGCACATCCGGGTAGTTGTCTTTGATCCACCGAACCCTGTCAATAACACCTTTGGAATGACCGTGGGCAGTATCCACCACAATCACATCCACGCCGGCCTCAACCAGTGCAGCAACCCTGGCATCGGTATCAGCACCTGTTCCCACCGCTGCGCCCGCCCGGAGACGGCCCTGGTCGTCTTTACACGCCAGCGGGTAGTCCTTGGCTTTCTGGATATCCTTTACCGTGATCAGGCCTCTTAATTCGAACTCATCGTTGACCACAAGCACCTTTTCAATGCGGTGGCGGTGGAGCAGTTCCTTAACGTCTTCCAGGTCTGCCCCTTCCTTGACGGTTACCAGCTTGTCTTTCGCGGTCATAATCTCGGATACTGGCGTATCCAGGCGGCTTTCAAAACGGATGTCCCGGCCGGTCACGATGCCCACCAGATCACGGCCGTCCACGACCGGCAGTCCGGAAATGTTGTTCGCCATGGTAATGTCGACCAGTTCGCGAACGGTGGTCTCCGGTGTTACCGTGATCGGATCCTTCACCACGCCGCTTTCGAATTTCTTGACCTTCCGGACCGCTGCGGCCTGTTGCTCTACAGACATGCTCTTGTGCATGATGCCGATACCGCCCTCCTGGGCCATGGAGATGGCCAGATCCGCTTCGGTAACGGTATCCATGGCCGCCGACACCAGAGGAATGTTGAGCTTGATA
>JAWWAM010000234.1:0-5014 GCA_033721715.1 Marinobacter sp. | reverse complement strand
GCGGGCATCAACGATGTTCAGGTTGAGTTGCTCCAGCACCGCTGTAGTGGCAGCAAACAGATCAATGCGGTCGCTCATGTAAATGATGATCTGGGAATAGCCGTCTGTAGGCCCGCCGCGAGTATCGCGGATCAGCACCAGAGGGTCCGGGTCGTCACCGTGGCGGATAATGGCGGCGGTCTGCCAGGCAATATCCACCGTGGAATCCTGCAGGAAGTAGTCTTCGTCCAGGGTGTCCCAGATGTGGTCGATCTGCTCGTCGGTCATGTTCTGCGCGTGGAGGATCTCCCGCGCTTCAGACTGGGTAGCGCGCACCCATTCCTGACGGTCCACCGGTGTTTCCGAGCCGCGCCGGAGTGCCCGTTTGGTCTCGATATACAGCTGGCGCAGCAGCGACGCCCGCCAGGTGTTCCAGAGTTTCGGATTGGTGGCGCTGATGTCGCACACGGTCAGCACATAAAGGTAATCCAGGTGAATCTGGCTGGGGACGGATTGGGCAAACCCATGAATGATATCCGGGTCGGAAATATCCTTGCGCTGAGCCGTCATGGACATCAGCAGGTGATTTTCCACCAGCCAGGATGCCAGTTGTGTATCCCGCTCGCTCAGGTGATGGCGCTCGCAGAAGTCTTCCACGTCAATGGCGCCCAGTTCCGAGTGGTCGCCGCCGCGGCCCTTTGCCACGTCATGGTAAAGGCCGGCGATGTAGAGCGTTTCCAGCTTCGGTAACCGATGGATCAGCCGTGAGGCCAGGGGGTAGTCGTTACGGGCTTCGGCACTGTTCAGCCGCACCATATTGCGGATGACCCGCATGGTGTGGGCATCCACCGTGTAAATGTGGAAGAGGTCGTGCTGCATCTGGCCAATGATCTGGCCAAACTCCGGTAGATAGCGGCCCAGCACATTGTATTTCTTCATCGCCGACAGGGTCTGGTCCAGGGCGTGTGGGGTTCGCAGTAATTCCATGAACAGGGAGGTAACGGCCAGGTCCGACCGGAAGGCATCGTCGATCAGGTGCCGGTGCGCCCGCAGTGAGCGGATGGTGGTAGCCCGGATACCCTTGATCTCAGGGTGCTGAGCCATCAGTACAAAGATTTCCATGATGGCATAAGGGGCGTAGGCAAAGACCTGGTTGTTCACTGCCTCAATATAGTAATTGCGGATCTGGAAGCGCTTGTTCAGGGGCAGTATGTCATCGTCGCTGCCGGAGCCAAGGATGGCCTCGTCGTAGTACTGAAGGATCACATCGGCCAGCTCGGCCAGGGCCAGTACTGTGCGGTAATAGGACTGCATCATCAGCTCGACGCCAAGTCGCTTGCCTTCATCCCGGTAACCCAGCATCTCGGCAAGGGCGCGTTGATGATCGAACAGCAGGCGGTTTTCATTGCGGTCGGCAATCAATTGCAGGCCATACCTCAGCCGCCACAGGAACGTCTCACCCTGCAGCAGAATCTGGTGCTCTTCTTCGGTCAGTATGCTGAAGCGGGTCAGGTCGGCAATATTCTGCAAGCCAAAGTGCCGCTTGGTTATCCACCCAATGGTCTGTATGTCCCGCAGGGCCCCGGGAGAGCCCTTCACGTTGGGCTCCAGATTGTATTCCGTATCCCCGTATTTTGCGTGCCGGCGTTTCTGCTCTTCCCGTTTGGCGATGAAGTAGTCGCGGTCGGAGCTGATGGCATCGGAATATACCTGTTGGCTGAGTTCATCCCTCAGCTCATCGGGGCCTGCGATGGTGCGGGTTTCCAGCAGGTTGGTAAGTATGGTGACGTCTTTCCGGGCAGCCTCCATGCTTTCTTCAATGCTGCGAACGCTATGGCCGATGTCCAGTTTCAGGTCCCACAGCAATGTGACGAAAGCGCCCAGGTCTTCCTGCGAGTTTTCTTCAATACCATTGCGGGTGAGGATCAGCAGATCGATATCGGAGTGGGGGTGAAGCTCGCCCCGGCCGTAGCCGCCGACTGCGATCAGGGAAATATCCGGGGAGGAGGCAAACGCATACCGGTTCCAGATCAGGGCCAGGACTGCGTCCAGCGTGTCGGATCTTGAGTGCACCAGGGCCCGAACATCGGCTCCCTGACGGAACGCTTCCGCGTCCGCATTATAGCGTTCCTTCAGCAGCTCCCGGGCGGCTTTGACGGGAGATGCATCGTTGCTGATCCTGGCCTCAAGTTCGCAGAAGTCCACCTAGAATGACTCTTCCGTGCGCTTTGTCAGTACTTCGTGGCCGTCTGCTGTCACCACAATGGTGTGCTCCCATTGTGCCGAGAGTTTATGGTCCTTGGTGACAACCGTCCAGCCATCCGGCAACAGCTTGGTGTGGTACTTGCCCTGATTGATCATCGGTTCAATGGTAAAGGTCATGCCTTCCTGCAGCTCCATACCGGTGCCCGGTTTACCGTAATGCATTACCTGTGGGTCTTCATGGAAGACCTGGCCAATGCCGTGGCCACAGTAGTCCCGCACCACCGAATACCGGTGTTTTTCGGCGTGTTGCTGGATAACGTGGCCGATGTCGCCGAGCCGGGTGCCCGGTTTCACCAGTTCAATGCCTTTATATAGGCATTCCTGGGTGATCTGGATCAGGCGCTCAGTGCCGGGCTTGGGTTTGCCGACAATAAACATCTTGCTGGTGTCGCCGTGCCAGCCGTCCTTGATGACGGTGACATCAATATTGAGGATGTCGCCGTCCTTTAGCACCTTCTTCTCGGAAGGGATGCCGTGGCAGACTACGTGGTTAACTGAGGTGCAGATCGACTTCGGGAAACCCTTGTAGTTCAGCGGCGCCGGAATAGTGCCCTGTTCGTTCACCATGTAGTTGTGGCAGATGTTGTCCAGTTCCTCGGTGGTTGCGCCGGGTTTGACGTGTTCGCCAATCATCTCGAGAACGTCGGCAGCCAGGCGGCCGGCAACGCGCATCTTTTCGATTTCTTCCGGAGTCTTGATCGATACCTGCATTGGGTTTCCCGTTGATTTGGATCAAACAGGCATTTTAAGGGGGAGTGTGGCCCGGTACAAGGAAGAGGCACCCCGGGCCCATTGCCGGAACTACAAATTAATGGAATCCGGCCGTCGATTTATGGTATAAACGCGCCCGCCGGAAACAAATCCGGCAAATTCGCACACACGTCGGCACGTTGTCCCAGGGTGCCTGCTTCTGTTGCTTCCATTAATAAGCAACGGGTTCAGGTTGGGTCAATCGGACGTGTGGAGGACTAACCCGAAGCTAAAAGGTAAATATCATGGCTCAGGTAAATATGCGTGACCTGCTGAAGGCAGGCGCTCACTTCGGTCACCAGACCCGTTACTGGAACCCGAAAATGTCGAAGTTCATCTTCGGCGCCCGTAACAAGATTCATATCATCAACCTTGAGCAGACTGTTCCTGCCATGAACGACGCGTTGAACTTCGTTCATAACCTCGCAGGTAACAAGAACAAGATCCTGTTCGTTGGCACCAAGCGTGCAGCGGCCAAGATCATCAAGGAAGAAGCACTCCGCTCCAATCAGCCTTATGTGAACCATCGCTGGCTCGGCGGCATGCTGACTAACTACAAGACCATCCGCCAGTCGATCCGTCGCTATCGCGATCTGGAAGCGCAGAGCCAGGACGGTACCTTCGACAAGCTGACCAAGAAAGAAGCCCTTGATCGCACCCGCGAAATGGACCGCCTTGAGCGCTCCATCGGTGGTATCAAGGATATGGGCGGCCTGCCAGACGCCATGTTCGTTATTGACGTGGACCACGAGCGTATCGCCATCAAGGAAGCCAACAAGCTGGGCATTCCTGTTATTGGTGTTGTTGATACCAACAGCGATCCGGACGGCGTAGATTACGTTATTCCGGGCAATGACGATGCCATCCGCGCGATCCAGATTTACGTGCAGGCCGTTGCTGATACCTGCCTTGAAGCATCCCAGGCTGGTGCTGCCGGCGCTGACGAGTTCGTTGAAGTCAGCGAAGGCGCGGAAGGTGCTGCTCCCGCTGCGGAGTAATACTTTCTTCGCAAACGGGTTGTAGGGTGTGTCTGTGGTTTAGTGCCGGGCACACCTGTACAGAATTTGGATTGGAACAGTTAAGAGGAATGAACATGGCTGCAATTACTGCTGCAATGGTCAAAGAGCTCCGTGAGCGCACCGGCCTTGGCATGATGGAGTGCAAGAAGGCACTGGTAGAGGCTGACGGAAGCGTTGATGCCGCAATTGAAGAACTGCGCAAGTCTTCAGGTCTGAAGGCTGCCAAGAAAGCGGGCCGTACGGCCGCCGAAGGTGTTTCCCTGATCAAGGTGTCTGACGACAACACTGTCGCCTACATTCTGGAAGTGAACTCCGAGACTGACTTCGTTGCCCGTGATGACAACTTCCTGAACTTCGCCAACGACGTCCTGAATGTTGCTTTCGACAACGGCAAGACTGACGTCGCCGATCTGATGACGGGCGATCTGGAAGCCAAGCGTGAAGCGCTGGTTCAGAAGATCGGCGAAAACATCACTGTTCGTCGCATCGTTCGCGTTGAAGGTCCGGTAGTTGGTGCCTACGTTCACAGCACCAACAAGATTGCGTCTGTTGTAGCCCTGACCGCTGGTAGCCCTGAAGTTGCACGGGACGTTGCCATGCACGTTGCCGCTGTTAACCCGCGGGTTGGCAAGCCGGAAGACATGCCTGCTGACGAGCTCGAGAAAGAAAAAGCAGTCATCAAGGCCCAGCCGGATATGGAAGGCAAGCCTGCAGAAATCGTCGAGAAGATGATGGGCGGCCGTATCAAGAAGTTCCTGGCGGAAAACAGCCTGGTCGAGCAACCGTTCGTCAAGAATCCTGACCAGACCGTCGGTCAGCTGATCAAAGACAACGGCGCCGATCTGGTGAGCTTTGTTCGCCTGGAAGTTGGCGAAGGTATTGAGAGGGAAGAAGTGGATTTCGCTGCCGAGGTCGCTGCTGCGGCTGGCACTGGCAAGTCCTGATCTTTCTGACAGGTGCCGAAGCCCAGGCTGAGGCACCGTTCGAGTCTGCCACGTTGG
>JAWWAM010000233.1:0-5019 GCA_033721715.1 Marinobacter sp. | reverse complement strand
CCTTCGCCAAGGCCTGAAGCGCCACCGGTTACTATTGCTGGTACACCTTTAAATTCCATGGTTATCTCCTGATATCGGCGCCACCGGCGACACCCATGGCCTCGCCGGTGAACAATTCAAATTCGGGTATGGGATCAGTCTGTCTCAGTCACCTCCTGGGCGCCATGACATAACCGGGCAGGAAATTTGATAAAAATTGGCACCCCGGAACCAAAACCGATCCGGCCCCGGGGCTTACTGCAGTCGGTCAGAGCTTTTTGGCGTCGTCCCGCAACACGAACTTCTGGATCTTGCCGGTAGAGGTTTTCGGCAGATCACTGAACACAATGGTCTTGGGTACCTTGAACTTCGCCAGCCGCTCACGGCAGAAGGCAATGATGTCCTCTTCACTCACCTCCCCGGCTTCCGGCTTCAGGGTCACGAAGGCGCAGGGGGTCTCGCCCCACTTCTCATCGGGCCGGGCCACCACGGCGGCTTCGAGGATATCGGGATGGCGGTAAAGCACGTCTTCCACTTCAATGGTGGAGATGTTCTCGCCCCCCGAGATGATGATGTCCTTCAGGCGGTCCTTGATCTCCGCGTAACCATCCGGATGCCACACCGCCAGGTCGCCGGTGTGGAACCAGCCGCCCCGCAGGGCTTCCTCGGTGGCCTTGGGATTCTTCAGGTAGCCCTTCATCACCGTGTTTCCACGCAGAAAGATCTCGCCGATGGTTTTACCGTCTTTCGGCACGGCTTCCATGCTGTCCGGATCCCCCACCATCATGCCAGCGAGGGTATGGTAACGAACCCCCTGTCGCGCCTTGATGCGGGCGCGGTCTTCCACCGGCAGGTCGTCCCATTCGGATTTCCAGGCACACACGGTGACCGGGCCATACACCTCGGTGAGGCCGTATACGTGGGTCACCTGAATGCCCATTTCTTCAATGGCCTCGATAACCTTGGCCGGGGGCGCGGCGCCAGCCGTCATTGCCTGCACGGTATGGCTGAAGCTGGATTTCAGGGCGTCCGATGCACCCAGCAGGGTGTTCAGCACAATCGGCGCGCCGCACATGTGGCTGACCTTGTGCTCGCTGATCAAGTTCAGAATCTTCTCCGGGTCCACCTTGCGCAGGCACACATGGGTGCCGGCAAACGCGGTGATGGTCCAGGGGAAACACCAGCCATTGCAGTGGAACATCGGCAGTGTCCACAGGTATACCGGATGCATCCCCATGGACCATACCGCCTGGTTACCCATGGCATTCTCATAGGCCCCGCGATGGTGGTACACCACCCCTTTCGGGTTACCGGTGGTGCCGGAGGTATAGCACAGGGAAATCGCGTCCCACTCATCCGCCGGCATCTGCCATTCGAATTGCGGATCGCCACTGGCCAGGAAATCTTCGTAGTCCAGGTCACTCACCTGGGTGCCACCACCGCCGAATTCCGGATCGTTCACATCGATCACCTGCGGCGGATTATCCAGCAGCCCGACGGCCTCATTGATCACATCGCCAAATTCCCGGTCGGCAATCAGCACCCTGGCTTCGCCATGTTCCAGCATAAAGGCAATGGTCCTGGCGTCCAGGCGAGTGTTAAGCGCATTCAATACTGCGCCCAGCATGGGAACACCAAAATGACATTCCAGCATCTCGGGAATGTTCGGCAGCATCGCCGCCACCGTACTTCCCTTGCCAACCCCCTTTGCCGACAGCGCAGAGGCAAGGCGCCGGCAACGCTCATAGGTTTCCTGCCAGTTGCGACGTGTCTGACCATGAATCACGGCCGGATATTCAGGGTAAACGCTGGCTGTGCGTGCCAGAAAATCCAGTGGGCTCAGGGTGGCCCGGTTGGCGTCGTTTGGTTGCAGGCCCGTGTCAAAGATGGAGTTCATACCGGTCTCCTGGTGTTGTTATTTAACACCTGACTATAGGGCACAGCAGACGTTTCAGCGAGCCTACTCGGCCCTTAATCCCGGCTTTGCGGTTCCAGAACAACGATATTCTGCAGGCTCGGCTCCCATAAGGGATCACCGGTTAGACGAGTGGCGCGGCCGCTCCCTTCAATCGATAATGGATCCGTTGCGTCAACGGATGCACTGGCAACGCCCACCTGACTGACGCTGTAGGTGTCCCCGCCAACCAGATCCTCCCCGTTCGCCCACTCAGCCTCGTCGAACGTGGCAACAGCCTCAGACTCCGTCTCGGTCATGAAATAGATGTCGGAGAGCGCAGAGGTCACAAAGCTGACGGCAAACAGAACGACAAGCATCACAATCACGCTGCCGATCATGGCGCGAGGCATGCCGAAGAAACCGGGATCATCGCCACCCTTGCCCTTGCGGACCTTTTCGACGTCTTCACGGGATAGTGTGTTGAGCACGTCACTGGCGAAAACCACTTCACCACTGAGGGAGGCGGTAATGAGGTATCTCAGGGCTGAAAACTCCCGGTGCCCCAGGTTCTGGAACTCACACCCGCAGCGATCATTCATCGAATCAAAACTGCGCGGGACAAAGTTCACGTTGATGGGAACATCAAAGCCGTCAACCTCGAACACCAGGTGACCATTGTAAACCTGGCGCAGTCGCAAGGCTTCTGGCCCCACGCTCACACTGAAACCGGCTGCCGACAAATCAGCCACCGGAAATTTCTGTGCTCTGCCGTCCAGGTTCACATGCAGCCAGGCCGGAATATTTATCCGGGCATACTGTTGTTGCGCATCGGATTCGTGGACAAAATGAGGTGCAACTGATGCCGTGTTCATTAATCTGGCCCTTGCGTTATCGTCGATCGGTATTCATGGAAAATCTCCGCGGCGCTCCAGCCACTAGGAAATTATCGCAACTCGACGTTAAATACCGGTTACGAAACGATAATTCAGAGTACATAAATCAGATACATGTCTGTTTTAATGCTGTGAAATCAAAGTGTACGGATAGATTTCATATGCCTGATCGGCAAGAAAGAATGCGGGATCAACCTCATTATTTGTGGGTTGAAGAGATGCTTACAGGCAGAAAAACGACCGCCATTTATTCCGTAATCGCAAAAAAATGACGATCGTTATTATAAAATCGAATCAGGCGCGATTTTTCCCATGGAACCCGAATGCAAGCGCGGTCGTTATACGGAACTGTGCGGAGAAAATAGTCGCCCTCAAATGGTGCATTCAGCGCCACACAGCCTCGTCGCCACCACAAGCTCCCCTGTTACAATGGCCGCCTCATAATAGTTGAGCGCCATCAATCATCCCCTTCTGTTCAACTCTCCTGGTTTAAATTGGGCCCGAAAAATACTTTACGTTTACGTAAACTTTATCTAACCTAAGTCTAAAAAAGGAAACCGCCATGGACATCAAGAAAACCTACAGCATCAGCGAGCTCGCCAAGGAGTTCGACGTCACTACCCGAAGCGTACGTTTTTACGAAGACCAGGGCCTGCTACACCCCACCAGACGTGGGCAGACCCGCATCTTCAGCTCAAAAGACCGGGTTCGCCTGAAGCTGATCCTGCGCGGCAAGCGCATGGGCTTCTCCCTGGCAGAAACCAAGGAGCTGTTCGACCTGTGGGACGAAACTCTCAGCGGCAACGAAAAACAGCTGCTGCTGATGCTGGACACACTGGCCAATAAGCGTGCACAGCTTGAGCAGCAGAAGAACGACATTGCCCAGGCTGAAATGGAAATGGATACGGCAGAAGCCCGGTGCAGGGAAGCCCTCGCCGAGCTCCAGAAGAAAAAGCGTCAACAGACGAAGGCCAAACAAGAAGAGCCCGAATCGATCGAACAGAAGTAGTGGCGGACACCGGAGCGAGCGGATATCGGTTTCCGAAACCGTGCGGAGCCAGGGATGGCGGAGCCCGAGCGTACAGGGACGTATTTACAGCGTGTTTCGGAAACCGATATTCGCTTGCGGAGCCCGCGACCAACTCCAATTCAGAGAGTAAAAGGTAGCCAACAATGAAATCACAATACTCAGAGTTCAACTTCGGCCTCGGCGAGACGATCGACATGCTCCGCGAGCAGGTGAACGGTTTTGCCGCGAAAGACATCGCGCCTCGCGCCGAAGACATCGACCGTGAAAACCTCTTTCCCAACGACCTGTGGAAGAAGTTCGGCGACATGGGCCTGCTGGGTATTACCGCCGACGAAGCCTACGGCGGCTCCGGCATGGGCTACCTTGCACACGTAATCGCCATGGAAGAAATCAGCCGCGCCTCGGCCTCTGTTGGCCTGTCTTACGGCGCGCATTCAAACCTGTGCGTAAACCAGATCAACCGCAACGGCACCGACGAGCAGAAAGAAAAGTACCTGCCCAAGCTCATCAGCGGTGAACACATCGGCGCCCTGGCCATGTCCGAACCCAACGCCGGTTCCGATGTCGTCTCCATGAAACTCAGCGCCAAAGACGCCGGCGACCACTACGTGCTCAACGGCAGCAAAATGTGGATCACCAACGGCCCCGACGCCAACGTCTACGTCATCTACGCCAAAACCGACCCGGCCGCCGGCCCAAGGGGCATCACCGCCTTCATCGTCGAACGCGACACCCCGGGATTCAGCCAGGCCCAGAAGCTGGACAAACTCGGCATGCGCGGCTCCAACACCTGTGAACTGGTGTTCGAAGAAGCACACGTACCCAAGGAAAACGTCATGGGTGGCCTCGGCAACGGCGCCAAAGTCCTCATGAGCGGCCTGGACTACGAACGCCTCGTGCTCTCCGGCGGACCGCTGGGCATCATGCAGGCCGCCATGGACGTGGTGGTTCCCTACATCCGCGAACGCAAACAGTTCGGCCAGGCCATCGGCGAATTCGAACTGGTGCAAGGCAAAGTCGCCGACATGTACACCTGGATGAACACCGCCAAGTCTTACGTCTACATGGTCGCCATGTCTGCCGACCGCGGCAACACCACCAGAAAAGACGCCGCTGGCGCCATTCTCTATTCCGCGGAAATGGCCACCAAACTGGCCCTGGACGCCATCCAGCTGTTGGGCGGTAACGGCTACATCAACGAATACCCGACAGGCCGTTTG
>JAWWAM010000232.1:0-5020 GCA_033721715.1 Marinobacter sp. | reverse complement strand
GTTTCCAGCACCTTCTCCCAGAACCGGACCTCTTCCTCCTCCTCCGGTGAGAAGGGGTCAAGAAATGCCTTGTTCTCGCCGGCGGTGTAAAGGCGACGGTCAACGCCGATCTTTTCCATTACTTCGGTAAACCCGAAGCCACCGGCAACAACCCCGATGGACCCAACCAGACTGGCTTTATCTGCGTAGATCTCATCCGCCGCTGCCGCGATATAATAGGCGCCCGACGCGCCTATGTCGGAGATGACGGCGTAGACTTTCTTGTCCGGGTATTCGTCCCGCAGGCGAACGATCTCATCATAAATGTACCCCGACTGTACCGGGCTGCCGCCCGGGCTGTTAATCCGCAGGATAACCGCCACTGAGTTTTCAGCCTCAAAGGCGTTGCGCAGAGCACCAACAATATTGTCCGCACTGGCCAGTTCATCCGCAGCAATGGTGCCCTCGACCTCAACAAGCGCCGTGTGCTCACCCTTGGCGGCAGACTCCAGGGCGCCACCAAAAGGGAACTGGATCATCAACAGCAATGCAATAAGGTATCCGAACGTCAGCAGCTTGAAGAAAATCCCCCAGCGCCGACTCCTCCTCTGTTCCGATTGAAGAGACATCACCAGTTTTTCAATCAGCTTCCAGTCGCGGGCCGATTCCGGTGGCAGGGCCGGCGACTTGCGACTGCCCGACGACTTGCGCTCACCGCCCTCCGGCTCGCTGCCCCAGCCCGGATTCTTGTCTGATTCCCAATCGCTCATTACTGTATCCTGTTGCTGTTTATGGTTCAGAGACCAAGTACATCCCGCAGATCCTTCACAGAATCAACGATTGCGTGCGGGGAATAATGCCCCAGCACATCTCTCTTGTGTACACCCCACTCAACGCCAATGGACGGCATGCCGATGCGCTGGGCCATATCAAGATCGTAGCGGGTATCGCCGATCATCACTGCCTGAGAGGGCTCAATGCCGTAGAAGCGGATAATTTCTGCCAGCATGGCCGGGTTCGGCTTGGAGCGGGTTTCATCGGCACAGCGGGTGATGTCGAAATGCGAGCCAAGGCCACTTGAAACAAGCGCGCCTTCAAGACCGCGGCGACTCTTGCCAGTGGCAACCGAACACCCACGCCCATCAACGCGAAGGTCAGCCAGCACCTCCGCCATTCCCTCAAAGACATTTTGCGGGGTGGTGACTTTGGCGAAGAAATAGCGAGCATAACGTTCACGGATAATGTTCATTTCTTCGCGACTGATACCTGGATACAGTTTCTCCAGCGCCTCGATCATACCCAGGCCGATAATATCCCGATAGGCTTCGCGCTCGAGTTCCGGGTACCCCAGCTCAGTGGCTGCCTGGTGAAGGCTGCCAGCGATGTGTTCGACAGAATCCACCAGGGTTCCGTCCCAGTCAAAAATTACGACCTTTACGTCCATTATTACTACCCTGCTTTGATGATGCTGCATTTACCCGGCAGCACTACCGGTTAATCGGATGCCTTCCGACGGGCGCTCAGCCTGGCTATGGTATCGGCGAACGCCCGATCATAGGGCGCCTCCAGATGAACCGCTTCACCGGTTGAAGGCAGTGTAAAATCCAGCGCCCTGGCATGCAGCATCAGACGCTGGCCACCAGCGGAGCGGAATGCCCGAAGACTGACATCATCCATATACTTGTCATCCCCGGCAATCGGATGACCCGCCCAGGCACTGTGAACCCGGATCTGATGGGTCCGCCCCGTTACAGGCGAGGCCTCCACCAGAGTGTATCCGTTGTAGTATTCCAGGCACCGGAACAACGTGAGTGACTCCTTGCCGGCACTATCAACTCGTACGCGGCGCTCGCCGGTGGTCAGCTCGAACCGCAACAGGGGTTCATCTACTCTTTTGACCAAGGGCGACCAGTCACCCGCAACCAGGGCATGGTACCTCTTACGAATCCGCTTATGGCGCAACTCATCCTGAAGGTAACGCAGCGCCGAGCGCTTCTTCGCCACCATCACCAGCCCGGACGTATCCCTGTCCAGACGATGCACCAACTCCAGAAACCTGGACTGGGGCCTTGCCGCCCTCAACACCTCTATCAGGCCGAAATCCAGGCCGCTACCCCCGTGGACGGCGATACCGGATGGCTTGTTCACCACCAGCATCTCATCGTTCTCGAAAATGACCGCGTCCTGCATCACCCCCTGAACACGAGAGCCGGGCACTACCTGCTCAGGCTTTTCCTTCCGGGTTACGGGGGGGATCCGCACTTCATCGCCGGCGTTGAGGCGGGTATCCGGCCTGACCCGCCCTTTGTTCACCCGCACCTCTCCTTTACGAATAATGCGATAGATAATGCTGCGTGGCACATCACGGATCTGCGCCATCAAATAATTGTCCACCCGCTGGCCCGCGTTGTCCTCATCCACCACAACTTTTCTCACACCCTGCCGGACCTCTGCGTTCCGGGGGCCGTGCGGCTGACTGTTCCGCCCCGCCCTGGCCGGCCCGGGAGAGGGAGAAGAACGTTTCTGCCTGGGAGATCTGGACATGTTTACCTTACCGCCGAAAAACCTGCGGGATTGAAGGGTATGACAAATACTGTTATATTCCGGCGTGCTTCACCGTTTGTCTACGGCCTGGCCAGTATGTCAGAAGCCGGAGCGGCAGAAGTATACCGACACTATTTGAGAGTTTGAACGCCGAAAGCCCAATCATTACCGGGCACGGCGACCGAATCCTCCCGGGTTGAAACGGAAGAAGCCGCGAAAGGCAACTGACCGGGCGCCGGGAGAACATGAAACCGTACGGAAAACCGTCGGGCGACATCGCGAAGAATCTTTACCAGCACGCAGGGCCGGGCCGTCCAGCATACGAATACGACGTGAGACCCAGGCACCCGCGTGAACCTGAAAACGGATAACATGCGTCAACAGACATTAACCCAAAACGACACCTCCCTGCCTTCGGGCAGTCGAACTGTCGGCGGTGGCCTCGGAACCCCGGGAAGACTTCCCGCAGGGGTCTGATTCGTCTGGCCGCCGGCTTGCTCCCGAACTACGGGGCCCGCGGCACGCAAGTTCTGCTTCGCTGATGCCAATCCCCAGGTTTTCTGTCCAAACTAAACGACAGGAACCACTTCTTTCCATGAAAAGAATGCTGATCAATGCAACTCACCCTGAAGAGTTGCGCGTAGCTCTGGTTGACGGCCAGCGTCTGTTCGATCTCGACATCGAATCCAGCTCCCGCGAGCAAAAAAAAGCCAACATCTATAAAGGCCGCATTACCCGCGTAGAGCCCAGCCTGGAAGCCGCTTTTGTGGACTTCGGCGCAGACCGCCACGGATTCCTTCCTCTCAAAGAAATCTCCAAGGAGTATTTCAAGAAATCACCGGGCCAGATTGAAGGCAAGATCAACATCAAGGATGTTGTTGCCGAAGGCCAGGAAGTCATCATCCAGGTCGACAAGGAAGAACGTGGCAACAAGGGCGCAGCCCTGACCACCTTCATTTCCCTCGCCGGCCGTTATCTGGTGCTGATGCCCAACAACCCTAGGGCTGGCGGCATTTCCCGTCGCATTGAAGGTGACGAGCGGGCACAGCTGAAAGACGCAATGAGCGCTGTCCAGGTACCCAAGTCCATGGGCATTATCGTGCGTACGGCCGGCATCGGCCGCACCACGGAAGAACTCCAGTGGGACCTCGACTACCTTGTTCAGTTCTGGGAAGCCATTACCCAGGCCGCCGGCGAGCGTAAGGCGCCCTTCCTGATCCATCAGGAAAGCAACGTTATCATCCGCGCCGTACGTGACTATCTCCGCCAGGACATCGGCGAGGTACTGATTGATTCCAGCACGGTCTACGAGGACGTACTGAACTTTGTCCGTGCCGTAATGCCCTCTTTCGAGAACAAGATCAAGCTGTACAAGGATGAAATCCCCCTGTTCAGCCGCTATCAGATCGAAGGCCAGATCGAGACCGCCTTCCAGCGGGAAGTGAAGCTGCCCTCTGGCGGCTCGATCGTTATCGATCCCACCGAAGCGCTGGTGTCCATCGACATCAACTCCTCGCGGGCAACCAAGGGTCACGACATTGAGGAAACCGCTTTTCAGACCAACCTGGAGGCGGCAGAAGAGATTGCCCGTCAGCTCCGCCTGCGGGATATGGGCGGCCTGATTGTAATCGACTTCATCGACATGACCCCGGCCAAGCACCAGCGGGAAGTCGAACAGAAAATGCGTGAGGCTCTGGAAATTGATCGCGCACGGGTCCAGGTGGGCAAGATTTCCCGCTTTGGCCTACTGGAGATGTCGCGGCAACGACTGCGCCCGTCACTCGGCGAAACCCGTAGCGAAGTCTGCCCTCGCTGTGAAGGCCAGGGCACGATCCGGGGCATCGAATCCCTTGCTTTGAGCATCATGCGCCTGATCTACGAGGAGTCTTCCAAGGAGAAGACCGGCCAGGTTCGTGCCGTTGTTCCTGTGGCAGTCGCCACCTTCCTGCTCAATGAAAAGCGCAAGCAGCTGGCCGATATTGAAACTCGCCAGGAAGTAGAAGTGGTGGTGGTGCCAGCACCCCACATGGAAACACCGCACTTCGAAATCCTGCGCATGCGTGACGACGAAGCCGGTGTGGAGCATGTATCCAGCTACCAGGTGGCCCAGGAGTACAGCGAAAGAGAAGAAGAGATCTTCGAAGCCCCTGCTGCACAGCCTCCGGTGCGCGAGCAGGCTGCCGTGAAAGCGATCCGCCCGGCCGCACCAGCTCCCGCTCCGACTCCGGCGTCAACGCCGGAAAAAGCACCGGAAGCGACCTCTGCCGAACAGACGGAAGGCCTGTTCCGCAAACTCGGCCGCAAGATTGCGGACTTTTTCAGTGGCGAAGAAGTCATTGGTGAACCGCCAGTGAAGCGCCCGCAGACCAGCCGTCCCACTGGCGAAGAACGCCGCACTCAGGACCGGCAGGATCGTCGTAAGTCCAGAGTAGCCAGAGATGATAACCGCTCGGGTAACCGCAGCGGCTCAGATCGCCGGCAGGCCGGCGGGAATCGG
>JAWWAM010000231.1:0-5024 GCA_033721715.1 Marinobacter sp. | reverse complement strand
CTTCCAGAGTTGTCTCACCACCTTCAAGCAGCAGTGCGTCGTAAACGCCCGGAACGGAGTCACGTGGAAATTCCACGTCGATAACCGCGCCTATGATCTGAACGATGTGTCCGCTACTCATGCTCGGTTCCTCGTTATCTTGATAGTCAATAAAACCAGTAGGATTGTGCGCCGGATCAGACCGAAGCCGCACCGCTCACAATCTCCGAAATTTCTTGCGTAATGGCTGCCTGACGGGCCTTGTTGTACGCCAGCTGCAGCTCGTTGATGATTTCGCCAGCGTTATCTGTCGCGCTCTTCATGGCAATCATCCGCGCAGCCTGTTCGCAGGCCAGATTCTCTACCACTCCCTGATACACCTGGGATTCGATATAACGTGGTAGCAACCCGTCCAGAATGGGGCGTGAATCCGGTTCGTAGATGTAATCCCACTGGTGACCGATGTCCTCATCAGTGCCTTCCGGCAAAGGCAGAAGCTGCTCTGCGATAGGCTTCTGGGTCATGGTGTTCACGAACTCGTTATAGATCACATAAAGGCGATCAATCTTGCCTTCCTCAAACGAATCCAGCATAACCTTGACGTTACCGATCAGCTTCTCCGCACTCGGGCTGTCACCGATATGAGTCAGTGCTGCAACCACGTTTCCGCCATAACTGCGGAAAAACGAGGCGCCTTTCTGCCCGATGGCGCAGATATCAGTCTCTACACCTTTTTCTTTCCATGCACGCATTTCACGAACGAGCAGCTTGAACGCATTGGTATTCAGACCACCACAGAGGCCCCGATCAGAGGACACCACGATGTAACCGACACGCTTGACGTCACGCTCCTTCATGAAGGGGTGCACGTAATCCTTGTTGGATTTGGCAATATGTCCGATTGCCTGGCGCATCTTTTCCGCATAGGGCCGCGTGGCCTTCATGCGTTCCTGAGCCTTACGCATTTTACTCGCAGCCACCATTTCCATGGCGCTGGTGATCTTCTGCGTGCTCTTGATGCTTCCGATCTGATTACGTATTTCTTTTCCGACGGCCATAAGTCACTGCCTTTTCAAGTTAGACACTCATGTGGACCAACGGGCCCGCCGTAGCGGGCCTCGGGCTTACCAGCTTTGAGTGGTCTTGAATTTCTCCAGAGCAGCTTTCAGGCTGGCGGCAACGTCGTCATCGTACTTGCCTTCTTCACCGATCTTGTCGAGCACGTCTTTCTGTTCGGCACGCATCCAGTCAAGCAGTTGCGCTTCGAATTTCACGACGTTGTTAACTTCGACATCATCCAGGAAGCCTTCGTTAGCTGCGAACAGCACGGTACCCATTTCCGCAACGGTCATGGGGCTGTACTGGTTCTGTTTCATCAGCTCGGTAACGCGCTGACCGTGCTCCAGCTGGTTCCGAGTAGCTTCGTCCAGGTCCGATGCAAACTGTGCGAATGCTGCTAGTTCACGGTACTGAGCGAGGGCCAGACGGATATTACCGCCGAGCTTCTTCATGATCTTGGTCTGGGCGGAACCACCAACCCGGGATACGGAGATACCGGCGTTCATCGCCGGACGGATACCGGAGTTGAACAGGTTGGTTTCCAGGAAGATCTGACCATCGGTAATGGAAATCACGTTGGTCGGTACGAAGGCGGAAACGTCACCTGCCTGGGTTTCAATGATCGGCAGTGCGGTCAAGGAACCGGTCTTGCCTTTCACTTCACCGTTGGTGAGCTTTTCAACCTCGTCGGCGTTAATCCGGGAGGCACGCTCCAGCAAGCGGGAGTGCAGGTAGAATACGTCACCCGGATAGGCTTCACGGCCCGGCGGACGGCGCAGCAGCAGGGAAATCTGGCGATAGGCCACAGCCTGCTTGGACAGATCATCATAGATGATCAGCGCGTCTTCACCACGGTCACGGAAGTACTCACCCATGGAGGTACCGGAATACGGAGCCAGGAACTGCATCGCAGCAGGATCGGCAGCACCGGCAGCGACCACAATGGTGTGATCCATGGCGCCATGCTCTTCCAGCTTGCGGACCACGCCCGCGATGGAAGACTGCTTCTGGCCAATGGCCACGTAGATACACTTGATGCCAGTGTGCTTCTGGTTGATGATCGCGTCGATGGCAACCGCGGTCTTACCGATCTGACGGTCACCGATGATCAGCTCACGCTGGCCACGGCCAATCGGCACCATGGTGTCGATGGCTTTCAGGCCGGTTTGTACCGGCTCATCAACAGACTGACGGGCAATAACGCCGGGCGCGACCTTCTCGACCGGTGAAGTCAGGGTGTTACCAAGCTCGCCCTTGCCATCGATCGGGTTACCCAGACCGTCGACAACGCGACCCAGCAGTTCCGGGCCAACCGGAACTTCCAGGATACGACCGGTACAACGAACTTTCTGACCTTCGGCCAGATCTTCGTAGTCACCCAGTACCACTGAACCAACGGAGTCACGCTCCAAGTTCAGTGCCATGCCGTAAATGCCGTTGGCGAATTCAATCATCTCGCCGTACATAACATCGGCCAGACCGTGAATCCGAACGATGCCGTCGGAAACGGAGAGGATGGTACCTTCGTTTTTTGCTTCTGAAGAGATATCGAGTTTTTCGATTCTCTTCTTGATGATGTCACTGATCTCGGATGGATTCAGTTGCTGCATGCCTTTGTCCTCAAACCTTGTGCTGAAATCAGGAGCCCACGGCGTTGGCCATTCTTGCCAACTTGCCACGAACCGAAGCGTCAATAACCAGGTCGCCCGTGCGTATAACCACCCCGCCGATCAGAGACTGATCAACTGAGGATTCAAGTTCGACCTTGCGCTCCAGTTTCCTGGACAGGGCGTCGATCAATTTCTGCTGCTGCTCGGCTGTCATTTCGAACGCTGTGCTCACCTGCATCTTCACCGTGCGCTCAAGATCAGCTCGGTAGAGGCTGAACAGCTCAGATATGGCTGGCAGCAGGGCAAGACGATTGTTTTCAGCAAGAATTGACAGGAAGTTGCTGAGCGACTCGGGTAGCTGCTCTTCAAAACAATCAGCGAGAAGCTGCGCCTTGCGTTGCTCAGCCAGGCCCGGTTTGGCCAGGATGACCTTCACCTGTTCGTTGGCCGCAACCTGAGCGGCAAAAGCCAGAGCCTGATCCCAAAGATCAACAGCGTCATGGTCCTTCGCAGCATCAAAAACGGCTTTCGCATAGGGTCGGGCTAACGTAGTCAGTTCTGCCATGGTGACCCTCGCTTAGAGTTCTGCGGCCAGCTTGTCCAGCATCTCGCTGTGAGCTTTGGCGTCTACAGAGGTTTCCAGGATCTTCTCAGCACCGGCAATGGCAATGGCTGCCACTTCTGCCCTGAGTGCATCGCGAGCCTGAACACGCTCCTGTTGAATTTCCGCCCGGGCCTGCTCGATGAGTTTCTCGCCTTCTTTGCGAGCGTCATCCTTGGAGGCCTCAACAATCTGGGCGGCACGCTTGTTAGCCTGGTCAATCAGAGCTGCGGATTCTTCCTTCGCTTTTTGCAGTTCCTTGGAGGCTTTTTCCTGCGCAAGCTCCAGATCGAGGGAAGCCCGATCTGCGGCAGAGAGGCCGTCGGCAATTTTCTTCTGGCGCGCACTCATGGCATCGGTAATCGGAGGCCATACATATTTGACGCAGAACCAGACGAAAATAGCGAAGGCAATCGTTTGCCCTATTAACGTAAGGTTTATATTCACGGCGGTGTACCTCTTGCTATTCGTTGCGTCCCGGTGTCCGTTAGAGCGGGGCGCCGCTTCAATTTAACAGAGCAGCGCCCGACAACCCTTCCGGCTGATTAACCAGCTACAACGAAGATCAGGTACATAGCGATACCAACACCGATCATGGGAACAGCGTCCAGAAGACCGGCCATGATGAAGGCCTTGGTCTGAAGCTGGTTGCCAAGCTCTGGCTGGCGAGCGGTAGACTCAAGCAGCTTGCCACCAAGCAGACCGAAACCAATGCCAGCGCCCAGGGCGCCCAGTCCGATGATCAGTGCTGCTGCAATAAATACCATTTCCATTGAAGACTCCTCAGTTTTCTCAGATAGTTAAGGGTTAATTTACGGGTATCAGTGATCTTCGTGCGCGGCGCTGAGGTAAACCACAGCCAGCGTTGTAAAGATAAAGGCCTGTAGCGTTATTACCAGAATGTGGAAGATGGCCCAGGGTACGTTCAGGGTCCACTGAATCCACAATGGTAACAGTGCAATCAGGATGAACACGACCTCACCGGCGTACATGTTGCCGAACAGACGCAGTGCCAGACTGATTGGCTTGATGATCAGCGCAAGCACCTCAAGCACCAGGTTGAACGGTATCAGCGACCAGTGATTGAACGGTGTGAATGACAGCTCCTTGGCGAATCCGCCGGGGCCTTTAACTTTGAAACTGTAGAAAAGAATCAGCAGGAACACCCCGATAGCGAGCCCGAAAGTGCCGTTGGGGTCGGTTGTGGGCACGATTTTGAAGTATTCCAGTCCCATTGCATGGGCGATGGAAGGTATGTAGTCGACCGGAATCAGCTTCAGGCTGTTCATCAGGAAGATCCAGACAAACATGGTCAGGGCCAGTGGTGCAATGATCGGATTCTTGCCGTGGAATACGTCGCGCACGATGTTCTGTATGAACTCAACCGTCATTTCAACGAAGTTCTGCAGGCCGCCGGGCGTATCCGTCGTGGCCTTTTTTGCCACCATTCGGAACAGGCCAAGGAACAGCAGACCCATGGCTATGGACCAGCCCATGGTATCAACGTGGACCGCCATGAAGCCCATATCCGCGGCTTCCTGGCCGGTGCGGGCCATGGTCCAGGTCGCTTCCTGAACAACGGTACCATCGGCACGTTCGTAACCTTCCGGCAACTTGCCATAGGTCAGGTTTTGTAGGTGGTGCTTTATATACTCTACTGGGGTATCAGCTGCCATACTGCTCTCGTCCAGTCATCGCTGTGGTTGTGGCCGGATGAACCAACGCAGAAGCGGGCTCAACGCAACCATCACAGCAAAAGTGAATAACAGAGCCGG
>JAWWAM010000230.1:0-5046 GCA_033721715.1 Marinobacter sp. | reverse complement strand
GTAACTTCGACCTTCAGAACCTTAGCGTCAGCCGCCCCCTGCGGTAACATGCCCTGCCCTGCCGGCAAACCAAAGGCCAGGACAACCGCAATGGTGGATACAGGTAACACCAGCCCACCCCAGATAATCCACCGGTTCTGAACCTTGCGAATTTGGGCGTCAGTGGCGTTAGCAGGAGTGCGCTTGAGGGCAAAGAGCCATAGCGCCACTACGACCACAAATACCGCGGTAAACCACCCAAACATCCCCCACCACAACCACGCCGAAGCCTGAGCATTTGGCCCGGCGGGCGCCAGAACCGAAAGCTCGCCGCCGCAACCTGAGAGTAGAACGGGGATGCCAAGGCCCGACATCGCTGCTACGCTTCTGATGTCACCACGCTGGCTCATTGTATGGTTGGAGTGTCGCTCAGGAGGATAGCCATGGAGAAGGAACATATCGTCAGCCGCATGTCGATTCTGGGGCACCCGATCCACCCCATGCTGATTCATTTTCCGGTTGCGGCGCTGCTTGGCCTTATTGCAACCGATATCGCATTTGTCATGACTGCCGATGTTTTCTGGGCGCGTGCAGGCTGGTGGCTGGCCGGAATAGGAATGGCAGGGGGGTGGCTCTCCGGATCGGTGGGTTTGCTGGACCTGATCATTGTTTCCCAGATACGTCGCCTGGTTGTTGCCTGGTGTCACGCCTTGATCGCGGTGATGCTGCTCTCCCTCGCCACACTCAACTGGTTTCTTCGGCTGGATGCACCTGCAGAACTGATTCAGCCCTGGGGCCTGTACCTTTCGCTGCTTACCGGCTTGCTGATCACTGTCACAAGCCTTCTGGGCGGTGAACTGGTTTACGATCATGCCGTTGGTGTTTCCCCCGATAAAATGGCAAAGCGCAGGCACAGGGCCAGGAACCACCCATAGAAAGGTCGCCGGCTGCGAGCTCATGTCAGGTTCTCAAACGCTGGTTTGGCCAGCACCATCCATAAAATGGCTGCCGTCAGCAAGCAGGTCAGCAATCCCGAAGCCAGGCACCAAATCCTGACCGATTTCCCCCCGGCGCCTTCCGCACGCACTATGAGAAGCCCCAATAGTATATGGTTGACGACCAACGCCACTACCAGAGTGAGTTTGATAATCAGCCATAGGCCAAGGGAGTGACTCAGAACGAACACCAGGGTGCCCGCGATGATGGCAGCGAGTGCGAAAGGGGTTATAGCGTGGGTAAAAATAATGCGGGGTAGCTTCAGGGCACCCGTGAGCCCGCCAGTGGCGGTGCTTTCCCGTAGGTGGCTCCCGGCAACCAGGGCCGGGATATAGATCAGTCCGGCGACCCAGAAAACCAGGGCAATAATATGGAGAACCAGCAACCACTCCATTTCGGCCCCACACTCCCTATGCCGGCATTTAAAGAATGGGTCACATCGTTACCCTGCCATCCAGTATAGGCGCTTCAGCGGCGTCCTCCATTACCAAAAACTCATCCAGCAACGCTTCCAGATCCTCGGTATGTCGAGGCTTGGGCCTGCAAGCGTTCATACCTGCGGAAACGCACTGTTGACAATAGCTCCACTCGCGGTTGCTGGTTATACCAACGATCGGTGTCCTGGCAGGCAGAAGATGCTGGCGACGAATTTGTCGGGTTGCCTCTATCCCGTCCATGTAAGGCATATCGCCATCCATAAGCACCATATCCCAGGGTTTGTCCGCTACCGCCAGCAACGCTTCGAGCCCATCACATACCCCGACCGGGCGGACTCCCAGGCTGGAAAGTTTCTTGCACAACACCATCCGCACACATGAATCGTCGTCAACAACCAGTACCCGCGGTGGTTTCCGAAACATAGACTTAAGCAAAAGGGGATTGCGTCGGGGTCTGGGTTGCTGCCGGGGCTTCTCCTCGGCAATACTGGCCGGGGTTTCCCCACTTATCAGCATTTTTACCCAGCTCCTCAGTGCCAGGACCAGAAGCACCAGTGAAAGAAAAATACTGACGGGTACATGGTATGGAAGCCAGCCATTAAAGACCCCAATATCAAAGCTGGAGAACAACATCCATACCACCACCGTCAGGCTGGAAACCACGGCAATGCTTTTGTAGGCAGACGCATCAGGCCGACGGATAAGCTGGTTGAACGTAGGTGGCGAAACATCAGGTATCTTGATTTTCATAGTCCGTTACTCAATCTTGTACCTTTGAATGAGCCACCCACGCTACCAACGTTTTCGTTAACAGGCCTTAACATAAGTTTATAGTGCCACGACGTGTCGTCCCCCTACCCTGTATCTCCGATGAACACACCTGGTCGTTCACTACTCATGTGGAACCAGTGGTGAAGTCCGTTGACGGGCCGCCAGACGTTCCGGCCGGGGCTCAGTGCGGCCAAACGGTTGCACAAGCCGATTGCTGACAGCGTTATAGACAAAGAACAGATTCGCTCGCGGCCATGGGGACATATTCCTGTTCGATGCGTGCAGCGTGTTGCATTCAAACAGCAACAGCGAGCCTGCAGGGCCCGTAGGCGCCTGTATCCCGTTCTTGTTGGCGAGGGTAGCGACCGCCTCTCGTGATGGCAGACCCACCGACTGCTTCTTCAGTGACTGCTCCCAGTTTCTTTCTGGTGTAGGCCCGGCGCAGGGGACGAAACAATTTTGCGAGCCCGGAATCAGCATCAGCGGGCCGTTAAACGGATTGTTGTCGGTAAGCATTATCGAAGCACTGACTGCACGCATTTCAGGCATGCCATCTTCACTATGCCAGGTTTCAAAATCAGAGTGCCATTCGAATCCGTTGCCACAGAAGCCTGCCTTGCTGTTGATACGGGATTGATGGATATACACATCGTCTCCCAATAGCTGACGCACTATGCCCAGCAACAACTTGTCCCGGGTCAACCTGTCGAACGCAGGAGAGAGCTCATGCATCGAAAATACCGAGCGAATTTTTTCCCGGTTCGTATCCATGATCACTTCTTCCCGGTCGCAGAAGTCCCGATCTTTCGCCATCTCGTCCAGTTCGCCGAAAAACGACGAAACCACATCCTGGGAAAAGAAGCTGTCCAGCCACAAAAACCCGTCTCGCTCGTACTGGTCTACCTGGGCCCGGCCTAACGGTCCCTCTTCCCGTTCTTTCCCGTTACTGTGAACGACTGGCTCAGTACGAGAGAACATCTCTCCGGCATTTTCCTCTCTGGTTCGGTAGTAGTCGGTGCGATCCAACATATAAAGACTCCATGTCCTGATTAATTCAATGAGTTCGGAGCCGACGCTAACACCGGGGTAGATCTGGCGGAGATAACATAGGTTGTGTTATTACACTTCGCAGCCATGCAATATCTCGGGCATTACTAAAGCGATAGGGGGAACCATGGGATCGAGTTGCATCGTTAAACACTTCCAACACTATGCGCCACTGTCGGTGGCAGAGCAGGAGCTGTTGGACTCGTTGGAAAAGAGTCCGAAGGAATACTCAAAGAGCACCCAGCTGTGGAGTCAGGGGGACCCTTCCGAGGCGTTCTATTCCGTTAAAAAGGGCTGGGCCTACTCGTTCAGAGACATGGAGGACGGTTCACGGCAGGTGCTTGATGTCTACGTTCCGGGTGACATAATCGGCCTTCGCGACTTTGGTTTTCAAAGAAGGGTAACCGGACTCAAATTGCTTACCAACAGCGTCCTGTGTGCCTTTCCCAAACCACGGCTGACGGAAGTCTTCGCTGAATCCTTGCTGCTCTGTAATATCTTTTTCATGATTGCTTCCCGGGACCAGGCGATTCTGGTCGAACGCCTGGTTAACCTGGGGCGTAGAACAGCACGGGAAAAAGTCGCACATTTTCTCGTAGAAATGGCGCGGCGGCTGGAGAGAACCAATACCAGGGTCGCCAATCACCTGCATCTGCCACTTACCCAGACCCTGCTCGCAGACGCACTGGGGCTGAGCGTGGTGCATGTTAACCGCACCTTTCACGAGCTGAAGGAAGAGAAACTGGTCGAGGCACCAAACTCTGGCATTTTGCTGCTGGATATTGAAGGGCTCCAGAAGGTCGCATGCTTCGACCCTTCCTACCTGGAGGAAGACCTGGACGGGGTACTGAAGCACGCTGGTACTTAACGTTTCGGTCAGCCAAATATGAGGAGGGGCCCGGCCCCTCCGATAAAGGCGCGATCAGGCGCGAATCAGTTTTTGCCAGCCTTCGTCTGGCTCAAACCGTTTGCCATAGTGGTCCTCCAAATCCCGCAACTGGGCGTGAATTTTTTCAGCTCCCCGGTGGTGAATGTAGCTGAAAGGCCCGCCGCGGAACGGCGCGAAGCCGGTGCCAAAAATCATTGCGGCATCGGCAACATTTTCGCTCTCCACAACATTCTGGTTCAGGCAAGCGACACAGGCATTGAGCATGGGCAGAATCAAACGGTCTAGGGTATTTTCGGGGGCATCGTCGACCTTCTGGCTTTTACGGGGCTCCCCTTTTTTCCAGGTATAAAGCCCTCGCCCGGTTTTCTTGCCCAGGTCTCCCCTGTCGACCATCTCCGCAAGCCAATCTGGTGACTCCGGGAGGGTCGAATCAAGGCGTTCCCTCAGCATGTCCGCAACACCGATACAGATATCCAACCCGACCTGATCAGCCAGCTCAACGGGCCCCATGGGCATGCCAAAATCTTCGGCGACCCTGTCAATGCTCTCTGCCGGAACGCCTTCATCAAGCATCAATACGGCTTCCATCAGGTAAGGCGTCAGAGCACGGTTTACAAGAAACCCAGGTGCGTCGCTCACCGGAACAGGTAGTCGTTCAATCTGGCCGGTAAACCCGCGCGCCCGTGCATAGTTCTCTTCGGCCAACTGTTCGTGCGTGACCACTTCCACCAGCGGCATGACCGCCACCGGGTTAAAGAAGTGCAGTCCTACCAGCCGCTCGGGTACTTTTACACTTCGCGCAAGTTCGTTCAGGGGTATGCTGGAGGTATTGGTAGCCAGAATCGCGCCCGGCTTCATCCGTGGCTCTACCTCCTCGTATACTTTACGTTTGATATCGACATCCTCTGGCACGGCCTCGATAACAAG
>JAWWAM010000229.1:0-5067 GCA_033721715.1 Marinobacter sp. | reverse complement strand
TAACCATGGCGACATCTGACATTCACGTATTCCTGTCCCACGGGCTGGAGAGCGGTCCCGGCGGCACCAAGGTGCAGGCGCTTAAAGCCGAAGCGGAAACCTTCCCGGGGGTCACGGCCATCGCCCTGGATCACCGCAGTACGAAAGTGCCGTTGGAACGGCTACAGCAGATGAAAGAAGCCATGGCCGAAGCCGGAGCCCACCCGGAACGCACCATTCTGGTGGGTTCCAGCATGGGTGGCTGGGTCTGTGCCCGCACCAGCGCCGAAACGCCGGTCCTGGGCTGCTTCCTGCTTGCGCCGGCGCTGGCAATGTCGGCCTATCCCCAGTCAAGCCCGCGGATTCAGGCCCGGCATACCCAGATCATTCATGGCTGGGACGATGATGTGGTGTTGCCCATGCCGGTGATCGAACTGGCACGGGAACAGAAGCTGCCATTGCTGGTATTGCCGGACGGGCATCGACTGGAGAACAGCCTGGAGCGACTGGTGAGTGAGTTCAGAACCTTCATGACCAGCTGCCTGCCCTCAAACTGACAGGCAGGGCTCTATTTCATGCGGGTGGCCTCGAACACCGCCAGCTCTTCTCCGGCGTCACCCAGCAACCGCAGCTCGATGCCGTCCAGATTGACCCCCACGGTCTTGGCCAGTGCGGCAAACAGCTGGCTTTCTGTCTGGTTGTCAGGGCAGGCCATACGGGTGCTGCTCATTGCATCGAATAGCAGGTTTTCGCCCTCGACGCGGTAGTTACCCATGTACTGGTTACAGCCACTGAACCCACTTACCCGGCCATCGTCGAGGAACAGGATATGGGCTTTCTGGTCCCTCTCGGTTTCCGGAACCGGTTCGCCGGCTACGCTCACCAGTTGCCAGTAGGTATTGGTCAGCGGCATGGCAACGATATCACCGCCCGCGCTGTCGGTAGCCGGCGAGCCTGCGCAACCGGCCAGTAACAGCACAGCGAACAGCGTTACCACATACCCCGATGTCTGGATTGTTCCTTTCATTCCGTTTCTCCCTGCTGGGGATTAATCATGGTCAGCGAATCAGGACAATAACCTGGCCAGCCCTGAGGCCCTGATCACTCCGCGGCCCACGGCTTCTTTCAGTACACCTTCCTGGCTCACCACCAGGCTCAGCCAGTGGCGGGCCCTGGTGATGCCGGTATACACCAGTTCCCGGGTCAGTACCGGGGTCATGCGGTCCGGGATCACCAGGCAGGCGTGGGTGAATTCCGAGCCCTGGGATTTGTGCACCGTCATGGCGTAGACCGTTTCCAGCGACTGCAGTCGACTGGGGGATATCCAGCGAATGCTGCCGCTGCCATCACTGGATGGGAACGCCACGCGGAGCGTATCCACCGGCTCCCCGATTTCGTTACTATCCCATGGCACGCTCAGGGTGACACCGATATCGCCGTTCATCAGGCCCAGATTATAGTCGTTTCCGGTGATCAGTACCGGACGACCCTCGTACCAGCCCTCGGTTCGCTCAATAAGGCCGGTGCCACGCAACCGTTCGGCGATTTCACGGTTAAGCCCTTCCACACCGAACGGGCCCTGGCGCAGGGCGCACAGAACCTTGAAGTCGTTGAATGCGGTCAGCACGTCGGTTGCCCATGCATCCCACTGTTCACGGGCATCAACTTCACCGCCGACGGAGGGCCTGTGAGCCCGGATGATTCGCAGGTAGTGGCCATAGCCCACCGGTGGCTCAACGGGAGTTTCGTTGATCAGGCGCCCGTGACCGCGATTATAGAAACGTTCCGGGCTGCCGGTGAGGGCGTGGTCCGACAGTAATGCCAGCCACGCCACGTCTTCGAAAGCCTGCCCCCGGCACTGACCGATCAAATGCCTGTCCAGCTTGCCTGCATTAGTGGCGGCGGCCAGCACACCGATGCCGCTGCGCTGGTCAAAGCGATAGCTCTTGCGCAGCATGGCAACCGCCTGGTCCAGAGGCACACCCTCAGCATCGGTCAGTTCCGGTGGTAACTGGCAGCCGCTCACCGACTCCAGCCATCGTGCGGTCTCGGGCCAATAATGAGCGCCTTCCGCACGCTGGCAGAGTTCCCCCAATACCGCACCGGCGTCCACAGACGCCAACTGGTCCTTGTCACCCAGCATGATCAACCGTGCTTTTGCCGGCAACGCCGCGAACACCGAGGCCATCAGGTCCACATCCACCATGGAGGCTTCATCGATCACCAGGATATCCACTGGCAGTGGATTATCTTCATTATGGCGGAAACTTCGCGACCCCGGCCGGCTCCCCAACAATCGGTGCAGGGTGGTGACCTGGGTGGGGATTGCGGATTTGTCGGGCCGCCCCGGCAGGTTGTCCAGAGGCAGACGGTCAACCGCGCCGCCAATGGACTCGCTCAGCCTTGCGGCGGCCTTGCCGGTGGGGGCAGACAGACGAATACGAAGATACGGGCTGCTACTATTGCCGTCAGCCGCTTCACAGGCTACCGACTGCAAGGCTGCCAGCAGGTTCACCACCGTGGTGGTCTTGCCGGTGCCGGGGCCGCCAGTGATCACACTGAAACGGTTCCGGGCAGCCAGGGCACAGGCCAGCTTTTGATAGTCCGGTTCCTGGCTGTTGCCAAACAGAGCGTCCAGTGCCCGGGCCAGCAGGGCTTCGTCCGTCAATTCGGCACGATGCTCAAGGCGATCCCGGATGCCCGCAGCAATAGCCTGCTCGTAACGCCAGAACCGGCGCAGATACAGTCTCGGGCCATCCAGCACCAGGGGCGTCGACTGCTCGCCATCACCGACCGCGCAGCTGTTGCTCAGCCTGGCCAGCAAGTCGTCCGGGCTGATGTTGGCAAACAGATCCGCCGGCCGCAGGCTGCCTGCCGGGAGCGTCCCTCCCCCTTCCGGAGGCAGCACCAGTGTGGGCTCGGTAGCCTGACAGAGGTGTTTTATATCGAGGCAGACGTGCCCACGCCCCACCTGGTGAGAGACCATCGCCGCCAGCAACGCCAGCATGGCAGAGGGTTGCTCCCCCTGTTCGCTGACAATGTTGCAGACAAAGGCGGCAAAGGCGTGATCCAGGGCGCGGATCCAGTCGCGCTCTACCCAGTCATCGAGCAAGGCCAGAGCCTCTGTCGCGCTCTCGGGTAAGGCCGTCGGTTCCGCCGGAACAGCGTCGAACAGGTCCTGAATGTATCCGCTCTCACCGGTCATGCCGCCGTCTCCCGCTGGCCACTGAACAGCTGGTCCAGCTCTTCGATCAGGGCCCGGCCGGGCCGTTCGGTAAAGGCGCCGGTGCCGGGCGCATCACACCCGCGCAGGAACAGGTACACCGCGCCACCGACGTGGGTGTCGTAGTCATAGTCTGGCAGACGGGACTTCAGCAGCCGGTGCAACGCCAGCAGGTAGATGACGTATTGCAGGTCATACCGGCTCTCTAGGATTTTTTCTTTCATGGTATCGGTTACGTAGGCCTGATCATCCTCGCCCAGATAATTTGATTTGTAATCCAGCACGTAATAGCGGCCATCGAGCTCGAATACCAGGTCGATAAAGCCTTTGAGCATGCCGTTGAAGGTAGTTTCCAGGGCTTCCGGCCGGTTCTCGCCATTCAGGGTGTGCTGGCGAACCAGCCTGTCCATGGTGCGGGTGTTCACCTGATGACTTTCAAACCAGAATTCCAGTTCGGGACGGTAGGTGTCCAGCCCCGCGAGCGAGCAGACGCCTCTTCCGTCCGGAAGCGGGATGTCCCTGGTAATCAGTGTGCGGATCCAGGCTTTCAGGGTATCCGCCCAGTCGCTCCAGTTGCGCAGTTTGCAGCGACGTTCCAGCAACTCGTGGAGTTCAGCGGGCTCCTCGGCTACCTTGCTGAATCCTCGCTCGGCGCACCACTCCAGAATATCGTGAAGGAAAGTCCCGGGGCCGGCGCCTCTGGGGAAGCTGTGCTGGTTAAAGGGCAGCGGTCCCTGCGCACTTGCTTCGGAGGCCGCTTCGGTACCCACAGCCTCATCTTCCTCACGCAGGTTCTCCTGCTCCGCGTCTTCACTGGCCGGCGCGAAGTCGTCACCGAAACCACTGCGAGCGCCATAGGAAATGGCGGAATAGCTGGCAATCCACCAGTTCTCCCGCGCTTCCCGTGTCGGCTCCAGGGCGCTGCCAAGCGCCGGCTCAGCTTCGCCTGCGTAAACATCGTCTCCCGGTTCAGGCACCGGGGCCACCTCGATTGCGGGCTCGCCGGAAGCCATTACCTGGAGGAAAGACGTCAGGTCCGTATCCTCGTCACTGGCCGTCTGTCCCACCAGGTGACCCAGCCCACTCCGGCGCCAGCCCTTGATACCGGCGGCACCCACCCAGGTGGCGTGGCGGGAGCGAGTGAGCGCAACGTAGAATTTACGGATATCCTCACCGAGCCGTTCACGGTCGGCCCGGGCCAGGGTATCGTCATCTGGCTCCAGGGATATCCGCAGATTGCCTTCGTCGTCGTGGTACTTGATAAAGGACTGGTTCGGCTTTTCCTCCCGGAATTCGGTGGCGAACGGCAGGAACACCAGCGGGTATTCCAGGCCTTTCGATTTGTGCACGGTGACCACCTTGACCAGACCGGCGTCACTTTCCAGGCGCATGGTACGGTGTTCGTCCTCGTCGTCGGACTCCCGCAGCATCTCGGTGTAGTGGTGGATCAGGGCATGTTCCCCGTCCAGTTGCTGGCTGTCCTGCTGCAGGAGTTCGGCAATGTGCAGGATATCGGTCAACCCACGTTCGCCGTCCGGGCCGGCCAACAGTTTTGCAGGCACTTCGTAGTCCATCAGCAGGCGCCGCAGCATGGGCAGCACGCCCTGCTGTTGCCAGAGCTCACGGTAACCCTGGAAACGGTTGATCTCCCGGTCCAGCGCATTCTCGTCGCTGAGCAGGCGGTCGAGATCCTGGTAGGCCAGGCCCATGGTGGGGGTGGCCAGCGCAGCGCGAATCAATGACAACTGACCAGGCTCGGCGCAGGCCTGTAGCCACTGCAGTAACTCCAACGCCTGTGCAGATTGAAGCACGGAATTGCGGTCTGACAGGTATACGCTGCGAATCCCCCGGGCGCTTAACGCCTG
>JAWWAM010000228.1:0-5072 GCA_033721715.1 Marinobacter sp. | reverse complement strand
GTGGTCACATCCGCCCAGTTCCTGATCGATTCGGAATCCAGCAAAACCTCGGACTTCCAACGGATGTCATCGCCTCAGGATATGGATGAGCAGGGGATGGATCATGAAGGCATGGATCACAGCACCATGAGCCATGGCGGGGGCGAGTCATGATTGCCGCTATTATTCACTGGTCTATTCGTAACCGCTTCCTGGTGTTGCTGGCGACGTTGCTTATCACAGGGCTCGGCCTTTATTCGCTGAAACAAACGCCGGTGGATGCTCTGCCGGATCTGTCCGATGTGCAGGTCATTATCAAAACCAGTTTCCCGGGCCAGGCGCCGCAGGTGGTGGAAGACCAAGTCACCTACCCGATGACGACAGCCATGCTCTCGGTACCGGGCGCGAAAACGGTCAGGGGATACTCGTTCTTCGGTGACTCCTATGTTTACGTGATCTTCGATGAAGACACCGACATGTACTGGGCCCGCTCCCGGGTACTGGAATACCTGTCCCAGGTTGCGCCCAGCCTTCCAGACTCTGCAAGGCCTCAGCTCGGGCCAGACGCTACCGGAGTTGGCTGGGTTTACCTGTATGCGCTGGTAGACCGCACTGGGAACCAGGACCTAAGCCAGTTGCGCAGCCTGCAGGACTGGTTCCTGAAGTACGAACTGCAAACGGTGCCGGGTGTCTCTGAGGTGGCTGCGCTAGGCGGTATGGTGAAGCAGTACCAGGTCAAGGTCAGCCCGGAAAAACTCAGGGCGCTGGGAATTCCTCTGGCTCACATCCAGAACGCCATTAAGAGAGGCAACCAGGAAGTGGGCGCCTCCGTCATCGAGATGGCCGAGGCGGAATACATGGTGCGCACGTCTGGCTATATAAAGTCCCGTGAGGATCTTCTGTCGATTCCATTAGGACTCGATGACAACGGTACCCCCATATTGCTGAAAGATGTGGCCACCGTTGAAGTTGGCCCGCAGATGCGGCGTGGGGTTGCCGAACTGAATGGGGAAGGTGAAACCGTCGGCGGTGTTGTGGTGATGCGCTTTGGTGAGAACGCTCAGGCAACCATTAATGGCGTGAAGGCGAAACTGGAAGACCTGAAATCCAGTTTGCCTGAAGGCGTCGAGGTGGTGACGGTTTACGATCGCTCTGGTCTGATTGAGCGGGCGGTCAATAATCTCGGCTTCAAGCTGCTTGAAGAGTTTCTGGTGGTGGGCCTGGTGTGCATCGTCTTCCTGTTCCACGTGCGCTCGTCGCTGGTGGCGATTCTCAGCCTTCCCGTGGGTATTCTGGCGGCCTTTATCGTCATGCACTGGCAGGGCATCAATGCCAACATCATGTCACTCGGGGGGATTGCCATCGCCATCGGCGCCATGATCGACGGCGCCATCGTGATGATCGAGAACATGCACAAGCACATGGAGCGGACACCGCTCACGCCCGAGAACCGTTGGGAGGTCGTCGCAAGGTCAGCCTCCGAGGTGGGTCCGGCGTTGTTTTTCTCGCTACTGATCATCACGGTCAGTTTTGTGCCGGTGTTTGCCCTGGAGGCGCAGGAAGGGCGGATGTTTGCGCCCCTGGCCTTCACCAAAACATACGCCATGGCGGCGAGTGCGGCCCTTGCAGTGACGCTGGTTCCGGTGCTTATGGGCTACTTCATTCGCGGCAAGGTGCTGCCGGAACACAAAAATCCCGTAAACCGCCTGCTGGTCGGTGCCTATATGCCGGCCCTGAAGCTGGTGCTCCGGTTTCCCAAAATGACGGTTGTGGCTGCACTGCTGATCCTGGTTATCGGTTTGTGGCCAGCTACCAAAATCGGAAGTGAGTTCATCCCTCCGCTGGATGAGGGCGACCTGATGTATATGCCCACCACCTACCCGGGCATCTCCATTGGCAAAGCCCGGGAGCTTTTGCAGCAGACGGACAAGCTGATTGCGACCCTGCCCGAGGTCGAAACCGTGTTTGGCAAAGTAGGGCGGGCGGATACCGCTACCGACCCGGCGCCGTTAACCATGATCGAGACGTTTATCCAGCTCAAGCCCAGGGATGAATGGCGGGAAGGCATGACGACCGAGAAACTGAAGCAGGAGCTCAATACCCTGATTCGTTTCCCCGGGGTGACCAATGCCTGGGTGATGCCGATCATCACCCGCATCGATATGCTGGCAACAGGCATCAAGACACCCGTTGGCATCAAGGTGGCGGGGCCCGACCTTGCCATCATTCAGGATATTGGCAAACGTCTTGAGGAAATCATGGTGGACATTCCTGGAACGGCATCCGTCTATTCTGAACGGGTCGCCGGGGGCCGCTACATCAAGGTGGATATTGATCGCGAGCGCGCCGCCCGCTATGGGCTGAATATCGCTGATGTTCAGCAGGTGGTGGCTTCGGCGATTGGTGGTATCAACGTATCGAGGACCATCGAAGGGCTTGAACGGTACCCGATCAACCTGCGGTACCCGGAGGACTACCGGGATTCGCCCGAAAAGCTGGAGCAACTTCCCATAGTGACAGCATCGGGGCAGCGGATCGCCCTGGCGAATGTCGCCGATATCCGGGTCGAGGACGGGCCGCCTGCCATCAAGAGCGAGAACGCACGCCTGAATGGCTGGACCTTCGTGGATATTGACGGGGTTGATGTAGGCACATATGTGGAGCAGGCCATGGCTATAGTGAGCGATGAGCTGGATTTACCCTCAGGCTACTCCGTTAGCTGGTCTGGTCAGTATGAATACATGCTGCGTGCCAAGGAAAAGCTGACCTATGTGGTGCCGCTGACCCTGGCCATTATTGTCATTCTGTTGTTCCTCAATTTCCGGCGTTTCGGGGAAGTCGCGATCATAATGGGCACGCTTCCATTTTCGGTGATTGGCGCAATCTGGCTGATGTATCTGCTCGATTACAACTTCTCCGTGGCCGTCGGTGTCGGTTTCATTGCCCTGGCAGGCGTGGCGGTGGAGATTGGTGTCATCATGCTGGTGTATCTGAACCAGTCCTTCCAGCAGATGATGGAAACCTGTGAAGAGAAGGGAGTGACACCCAGGCGCGAAACCCTTCGCCATGCGGTATTGCATGGTGCCGGATTGCGGGTGCGTCCAGTGATGATGACGGCGGCAGCCATCATCGGTGGCCTGGTACCTATAATGATTGGTACCGGCACAGGTTCCGAGGTTATGGGGCGTATTGCAGCGCCCATGGTCGGCGGTATGATCAGCGCCGTGATTCTCGCCCTGCTTGTTATTCCTGTGCTGTTCTATCTGTGGAAGCAGAGGAGTGTCGTGGCCTGAGACCTGTTTTCATGATGCAGGTCAACATGTGCTGAGTTGGCCTCCCTGTAAGTTCGAATTTCAGCCTGGATTCAGTTTTATGGTCTTTACTGAGTATGAAACAGTCCGATGCAGGTATTAAGGAGGATCTCATGAACAGATTTAACCGATTGGTCGCGTGTTCCATTCTCGTGGCAGCGCCCGCTTTAGTGTTTGCACAGGGGAGCTCCCAGCAAATGCCCCGTGGTGGCATGATGAACCAGGAACAGATGCAGGAAATGCATGAAAATATGTCGCAAATGCAGTCCATGATGCAGGAAATGCGAAGCGCAACATCAGAGACCGAGCGTCAACGCATCCGGGAAAAACACATGGAAGCCATGCAGGAACATATGGGCATGATGCGTGGCGGCATGATGGGCCAGGGCCAAGGTATGATGGGCGATGGCAAGCAGGGCCAGAGTCAGGGAATGATGGGCGATGGCAAGCAAGGTCAGGGCATGAATAACCAGCAATCCGGGAAAAAGCCGGGGAAAAATCAGCAGGGCGGTGCTGGTGGCATGAACTCTGAACAGCGTCTGGAAATGATGGAAAACCGCATGAACCAGATGCAGTTAATGATGGAGCAAATGTTGGAGCATCAGGCCCGGAGCCAGGGCTCACGCTAACGCCGCAAATGGGCCAGGCTGGTCAGGATAATACCCTGACCAGCCGCCAGTGTGATTTACCCGGACTGCTTTTTCGATTTCACGGGTTTCAGTGGCTCCCAGTTTTTCCGGTTCGCCAGGAATTCCGGCCGGGGCTTGTTGCCGCAGTACGGCTCTCCCAGGGTGTTTTCCACGCTGTTATAGACGAAGAACAGGTTGCTTCGAGGCCAGCATGACATGTTTACGTTAGAGCCATGCAGGGTATTACACTCGAAAATTATCACTGAGCCGGGCGGGCCTTTCGGCGCCTCTATGGAATTCTCGTTCATCAGTTTGGTCAGGCTGGCGGCATCCGGAACACCCAGGTCCTGCATTTTCAGGGATGCCTTGTAATTGTCCTCCGGAGTGCGGCCGACACAGGGAATAAAATATTTCTGGGAACCCGGAATCAGCATCAACGGGCCGTTAAACTCGTTGTTGTCCGTCATCACGATAGAGCAGCTCAGGCAGCGCATGCGCGGCATGCCGTCCTCACTGTGCCAGGTTTCGAAATCGGAATGCCAGTTGAAGCCCTTGCCCTTGAAGCCGGGTTTATAATTGATTCGTGACTGGTGGATGTAGACTTCGCTGTCCAGTAGCTGGCGCACGATATCCAGCAAATTCGGATCCCGGGTAAGGCGGTCGAATCGTTCCGAGATTTCATGAATACCGAAAATAGAACGGATCTCTTCCTTGCCGGGTTCAAGAATCGTGCCCTCTGAAAGTTTGAGATCCTCGTCTTCCTCGTAGTCTTTCAGTTCGTTGATGAAGCCATCCATCTCTTCTTTGGAGAAAAACGAATCAAAGAACAGAAAGCCACGTTCATCGAATTCCCGCACCTGGGCCTTGGTCAAGGGCCCGTCCGAGAGCCGTTCTTCCGGCGTGTGTACCACAGGGTCCAGTCGCTCAAACATACCCAGTTTGCGCTCGAGGCGAGACGGGAACAGGTCTTGTGGGCGTGACATACGGTCTCCTCCTTTTTGACGTAGTCAGTACCAGAACTATAGATGAAATGTTGGTTTTCAACCCGCACGGCTGCTCGGGCTTGCCGCATCGAGGGGGAGTGGATTCGTATTAGCTGTTGATGTGTTAGTCTTTTCAGCGTGGGTGGGAGTTCAGGGCAGATTTCTACGGG
>JAWWAM010000227.1:0-5078 GCA_033721715.1 Marinobacter sp. | reverse complement strand
GGCGGAAGAGCTGGTCCCCACGACTGTTTCCATTAGCCTGTTGCTGAAGGTGTTGCAGAACCTGCTGAAAGAAGAAGTGCCGGTACGTGATATGCGGTCCATTGCCGAGGCTATCGTCAATGTGCATCCGAAGAGCCAGGACCCGAAACTGCTGACCACGGTGGCCCGTCAATCGCTGCGACGGATGATCGTTCAGAGCATTTGTGGCAACGACTCGGAAATCCCCGTAATTACCCTCGACCCAGACCTGGAACAGTTATTGCTAAAGTCTATGCAACAGAGTCAACAATCCGGCGGTCAGGAAGACATCGGGCTGGTACTGGAGCCGAATATGGTGGAGAAACTCCAGCGCTCGCTCCAGGACAGTGTCCAGCGCCAGGAAATGCTGGGCAAGCCGGCAATACTGCTGGTCTCCGGGCCATTGCGGCCGGTACTGGCAAAGTTCGCAAGTTTCGGGGTAGAGCGACTGCACGTGTTGTCCTACCAGGAGATTCCGGATAACAAACAGATCACCATTGTGGCATCCGTAGGCCAGTAACGGCCGCGGACGGCAAGGCGGAAGGCGCCACAAAGCGCTGACCGGGGAGGAAGAGTCATCATGAAAGTAAAACGGTTTTTTGCCCAGAGCATGGCAGAAGCGCTGCGCCAGGTACGTGACCAGATGGGACCCGATGCGGTGATTCTGTCCAATCGCCGTGTGGATGGTGGTGTCGAAATAGTGACAGCGCTGGACTATGACGAAAACATGGCGCGCCAACGGCTGGGTGATGCCGCGCGCGAAGCGACCAACGGCTCACGGCTGGCGGAGCTTCAGGCGGAACAGCACCGCCGCCTGGAGGATGAACTTGGCCGTTCGCGGGAGCGAATCCGCGAAGTCAGGGAAAAGCGCTCTGTTCAGGGTGGCCGGAATAATGTCGCGGATCAGGGTTTTGCCAGCCTGGCGGCCAACGCCTTTGGCGGCAGCGACATGATGTCGGAAGAGCCCGCCAGTGCGAATTCGGGGTATTCCGGCGAGCTGGCCCAGATGCGAGCAGAGATCAGTTCTCTCAGGGATCTGGTTAGTGCCAGCCGTAGCCCCGAGCCTGAGAAAACAGCCGTAAATGCCGTGCAACAACGCCTGGCGGAACGGCTGCAGGAATTCGGCCTGGGCCATGAGCTTGCCGGCTCATTGTCCCGTCGTCATCGTGCCGGACGTCTGGAGGACGGGTGGAAGCAGTCGCTGAAGATGCTGGCTGCCGGTGTGAAAACCGCTCGTACCGAATGGTCGGAGGAGGGCGGTGTGTACGCCCTGGTAGGGCCAACCGGGTCAGGCAAGACCACTACCATCGGCAAGCTCGCAGCTCATTATGTACTTCGTCATGGCGCCGACTCCCTGGCGCTGGTGACCACGGATCGCTATCGGGTGGCTGCCCATGAGCAACTGTTCGTCTTCGGGCGCATTCTGAATGTACCGGTGAGAGTGGTGGATGAGAGCCATTCCCTGGATGATATTCTGGATGAATTATCTGACCGACACCTTGTATTGATTGATACTGCGGGCCTTACCAGCAGCGACAAAGGCTACGAGGAGCAACTCACGGAGCTGGCACGCAGCCATCACCAGATTCGTACCCATCTGGTGGTTTCCGCAACGAGTCAACCGCGCATCATGAAATCCGTCTGGCATTGCTATAAGATGGCAAATCTGACGGGTTGTGTGATGACCAAAATCGATGAAGCACTGACCCTGGGAGAATCGCTGGGATTTGTTATGGAGACAGGGTTGCCGGTGGCTTATTACACCGACGGCCAGAAGATCCCGGAAGACCTGCACCACGCCGAGCCCGTTCCGTTGGTGCGGATGGCAGTGGAGAGGCTGAGAAAACTCCAGCAGCAAGAGGCAGTCGCTGTTTCATAACAACACAGCCTGCGGTTAAACGTGGCAAGAGATCAGAATCAGTATGAGCAAACCACATCCGGTACAGGTGATTGCGATTTCCGGCGGGAAGGGTGGCGTTGGTAAAAGTAACGTTGCGGTAAACCTTGGCATTGCCCTTTCACAAAAAGGGCGGCGGGTGGTGCTTCTTGATGCCGATCTTGGCCTTGGCAATATCGATGTATTGCTGGGTATTACCGCCAACCGTAATATCCAGGATGTCATTACCGGGGAATGCGATCTGCGTGACGTGCTGGTCAGCGGCCCGGGTGGCATCAAGATTGTACCGGCCTCCTCCGGCACCCAGCGAATGACCCAGCTGTCCTCCCTTGAACACGCCGGCCTGATCAACGCCTTCAGTGAGCTGGGCGACCAGATCGATGTTCTGATTGTGGATACCGCAGCCGGTATTTCCGATTCCGTGGTCAGCTTCCTCCGGGCCTCCCAGGAACTGTTGCTGGTTGTGTGCGACGAGCCCACTTCGATCACCGACGCGTACGCCCTGATCAAATTGATGAACCGGGATTACGGCACCAACCGTTTCCGCATACTGGCAAACCAGGTGCGTAATGAGCAGGAAGGTCGCCACCTTTTTGAAAAACTCACCAGAGTGACCGAGCGGTTTCTGGATGTGGCACTACAATATGTTGGTATAGTGCCTTACGACGAGGCCGTGAAAAAGGCGGTTCAGCGTCAGCGCGCTGTGCTGGATGCCTATCCCCGGGCCAAGGCATCACTTGCTATCAAGAGCCTGGCGGAAAAGGTCGACAGCTGGCCGTTGCCGCAATCGCCACGTGGGCACCTGGAGTTCTTCGTGGAGCGGCTCGTCGAAGTCTGATTTTGATCCTGTCACCGAAAAGCCGGATACATGACATTGGCGAAAGAACTTGGAATCTACCACCGGACCGGCATGCAGGGCCCCTCGCAACTTGTCGAGGAGCAGGCGCCGCTGGTCAAAAAAATAGCACTGCATCTCATGGCCCGGCTTCCGGCCTCGGTTCAGTTGGAGGACCTCATGCAGGCCGGCATGATCGGCCTGCTGGAAGCGGCCCAAAGGTACAGCTCCACCAAAGGGGCTACCTTCGAGACCTATGCGGGTATTCGCATCCGCGGAGCCATGGTGGATGAGATCCGCAAAGGCGACTGGGTCCCCCGCTCCGTCCACAGAAACTCCCGCCGTATTGCCAAGGCCATCAAGGCCGTCGAGGACCGTCTGGGCCGCGAAGCGCTGGACTGGGAAGTTGCCGAAGAGCTCGGCCAGAGCCTCGATGAATATCACTCAGCATTGAGCGATGCCAACAGTGGCCGACTTTTTAGTCTCGATGAGCTCAATGAATCCGGAGACCTGCCGATAGAAGAAACAGAGGCCAGTGATAATCCGCTCGACGGTCTGTCGTCGGACAACTTCCGGAAGAACCTGGCCACGGCGATTGGCGATCTGCCGGAACGCGAAAAACTGGTGCTCAGTCTGTATTACCAGGAAGAGCTGAACCTGAAGGAAATTGGCGCAGTGCTGGGTGTCAGCGAGAGCCGGGTGAGCCAGATTCACAGCCAGGCCGCGCTCAGATTGCGGGGTCGGCTCTCGGATTGGAAGCAGTAAGCTCCGTCGCGTCGCAGTCGTTGTGCAGCGTTGCAAAGCATTCTTTACTGTAGCCTTTTGGTAACCGGCGCTTTACAACCGTGCCAAAGGCAACACAATAAGCGGTAAATCTGCCGGCTTGCCGGACTGAAAGCCGGAGGCCAAAAACGAATTCCGGGCGTTTTATACTGGAGGTCCCATTGGACAAGAACATGAAAATCCTGATCGTGGATGATTTCTCCACCATGCGACGGATCATCAAGAACCTGCTTCGCGATCTGGGCTTTACCAACACCGATGAAGCGGATGACGGCAATACCGCACTGCCGATGCTCCGCAGCGGCAAATACGATTTTCTGGTGACAGACTGGAACATGCCGGGCATGTCCGGGCTGGACCTTCTAAAGCACGTCAGGGCTGATGAGAACCTCAAGACTTTACCGGTGCTCATGGTAACTGCGGAAGCCAAGCGGGATCAGATTGTAGCGGCGGCTCAGGCCGGGGTGAATGGCTATGTAGTCAAGCCGTTCACCGCAGCGGTCCTCAAGGAGAAGATTGAGAAAATCTTCGAGCGAATCCAGTAATCAGAGGTCGGACGGGCTCCCATGAGCGAAAGTGACAAGAACCAACAGGGCCTCGACCCGGAGATTACGGAAAAGCTTCGCAGCCAGGCGGCTGAGCTGGTTGAGCAGGTAAATGCCGGAGAGTACGGTCGGGCCATGTCCCTGATCAACGAACTCAGCGAGGTCAGGGATCAGAGCCTGTATCGCGAAGTAGGCCGGCTGACCCGAAGCCTCCATGAGGCAATCCGCAACTTCCAGATTGATCCGCGTAATGCCGAACAGTCCGAGGCGTTGTCGAAAATGACCGACGCATCGGACCGGCTGGAATACGTTGTGCAGATGACCGGCAAGGCGGCGAACCGCACCATGGACCTGGTAGAAGAAGCCATGCCCCGGGCCAGCGCCATTCGTGATGAAGCGGCTGAACTGAGGGATGAGTGGCAGAGGTTGCGCCGCCGTGAAATGGCTCCGGCGGAATTTCGCGAACTTTATGCCCGGATTGATACGTTTTTTGCCAGCCTCAACTCCGATGCCAGCGCCATGTACGAGAACCTGTCGGAAATATTGCTGGCCCAGGATTTTCAGGACCTGACCGGCCAGGTTATCCAGAAGGTCACCACACTGGTCAAAGAGGTAGAAGAGCACCTGCTTAGCCTTGTGGTAATGGCCAGCCATGTGGACCAGATGACGGGCACCGTGCACGAACTGGAAGAAAAAGAGAAAGAATCTGCGGAGCAGGGTGTCGGTCCGCAAATAAAAGCCGAAGAGCGCGAAGATGTTGTATCGGGCCAGGACGATGTTGATGATCTTCTGTCCAGTCTCGGTTTCTGAGGAAAAGAGGGTAACCCATGGCGTTTGATGCCGATGAAGAGATCCTGCAGGACTTCCTTGTTGAAGCAGGCGAGATACTCGAAAAGTTGTCTGAGCAGCTTGTCGACCTTGAGCAGAATCCTGACGACAGTGATCTGCTCAACGCCATTTTCCGTGGGTTCCACACTGTAAAAGGCGGTGCCGGCTTTCT
>JAWWAM010000226.1:0-5103 GCA_033721715.1 Marinobacter sp. | reverse complement strand
TCGTAACTATAAGGGGAATCTTCTGCAGCTTTCGCTGTTGCAACGACAGCAAATACTCCAGTCAGAAGGGTGGCAACCAAACGGGGGCGCATCCGGCGGCTTCCGCGAAACTCCGGATTATTAACGGGATAGTTCGTAACGGGCATGGGTGTCGTTTTATACTTTGCCGAGAGTGGGAGTTTTTTTATTAACTGCTTGCCCATTATCCTAAGTGAGAAGATTACATTTGTCTCTCAAAAATGTAATGTTTATACGCTAACCGAGTTGTAACGCTATGAATTGTTGGGAAATACTTGGAATTGAGCCCACCCGTGACCGGGCTCTTATTGACGCTGCCTACGCGCGCCAGGAAAAATTTGCTTCCGATGACGAGCTTGAGCGTTTGCGCCAGGCCTACCGCGAAGCCACCGGCGGCGAGCGTATGGCGGATGAAGAAAGCAGTGTAGCCAACGCCACGCCGCTGAATAATGCCGTAGCAGATGCAGACGAGCAGGGTGAACCGGCGGAGCTGAATGCGTCCGAGCAGCAGATTGTGAGAGAGGTGGTTATTCAGATTAACGCGCTGCTCAATGATTCCCGCCGCAGCGGCGATCCACAGATCTGGAAAGCCATACTTGGTGAACCGCCAGCGGACCAGCCGCGACTCAGAAAAGAAATCGGTCGCGCTCTCGAGCCCCAGGTGCGCCCAATGGCGGAGAATGGTTCCTTCCCGGCACCTGTAACGCAGTTCCTGGCAGGGTGGTTCGACTGGTACAGCCTGCGCGATGCCCCTGAGCTCCAGGAAGAGGATGAAACCTTTTCAGAGCCATCGAGTGCCGACCGGGAGCCTCAGGAAGAACTACCTCCCCAGATGGTCAACTTCTGGCCGGCGGTGGTTGGCTGGATTGTCGGGTTGGCCATTCTGGCCACGCTATTCAGTGGAATGGGCGGTGGAGGCTGACGCTGCTTCGATCTTGCTACGGTACTTCTGTGCCAGCATGGCGCCAACAATAACCTGAATCTGGTTGTAGCACATGATCGGCAGCACGATCATCCCGAACCCGGGATGGCCGGAAAACAACACCTTGGCCATGGGCAGGCCCGACGCCAGGCTTTTCTTGGAGCCGCAGAATACCACGGCGGCTTCATCTTCCAGGCTTAACCCAAGCCTGCGCACAACAAACATCGCCATCACCATAAAGAATCCTAGCAACACAAAGCACAGCGCTATCGCCAGCAGAATGGCCTGCAGTGGCAGGTTCTGCCAAAGACCGCTGGCGACCGAGTGAGAGAAGGCGGAATAGACGATCAGCCAGATCACACACTGGTCGTATCGGGACGTGAGTGATTCGTTGCGCGCCAGGAAACCGCCGAGCCAGGGCCGCAGCCCATGACCCACCGCGAAGGGCAGCAGAAGCTGAAGCACAATGTCCGTGAGAGCTTCAGCTACAGAGAAATTGCCATCACCAGAGGTGCTTACCAGCAAAAGCAACAGGAACGGTGTCAGCATCATCCCGAAAACGTTGGATGCCGCGGCACTGCAGATTGCCGCCGGAACGTTGCCCCTTGCCATGGCGGTATAGGCTATGGAAGAAGAGACCGCGGAGGGCAATACCCCCAGATAGAGGAATCCGAGCCCCAGATCCGGCGGCATCCAGCTCGGCGCAAACCGGCTTATTTCGTTAATCGGCAGCACGACCAGCGGAAAAAACACGAAGGTGAAAGCGGTAATAATAATGTGCAGTCGCCAATGGGTGGCGCCAGCGACAATCTGCTCGCGGGACAGCGCTGCACCATGGAGGAAGAACAGCAGGGCAACGGCTATTGTGCCAGTGGTTGCCAGTGCTTCGGCGGCCTCGCCGCGTACCGGCAGGAATGTCGCAAGAGCGATGGCGCCCAGCAACAATATTGTGAAGGTATCGAGACGAAGTTTCATGCAAGCCTGCTCCCCAGTGCATTGAGGCTTGGCTGGAGCAGGGCTTTTGCTAGCGCTTCAGCTTTGGGTTCGTCCTGGCGCCGAATGGCCGCCAGCAGCAATTCATGCTCTTCCTGGGAAGGTTCGGGAAGATCAGAATCGAGCTCTGTCTGCTCAATGGTCATTGCAACGGCATGGGCAAAATAGTCGTACAGTTCGGTGAGGGCAGGGTTGTGGGATGCGGCAACCAGTGCCGTGTGGAACGCCTGATCATAATGGATCCGGTCCGCAATATTGTCACCGGCTTTTCCCCGGTTATCCAGGGCCAGGGTCATCCTTTCCAAATCCGCGGCATCACGTCGCTTTGCAGCAAGCTTCGCCGCCTCCGTTTCCAGCATGATGCGCACTTCGAGCTTGTCTCTCAGCTCTGAACGACCGATTCTTCGCAGGGTTTCTCCGGCGTCTTTTGTAGCCCGAACATAGGTACCGTCTCCCTGACGGGTTTCCAGCATACCCACATGGGCCAGCACTCGGACAGCTTCCCGAACCGTGTTTCTGCTGACGCCCAGTGATTCCGACAGGTCGGCTTCTATCGGCAAGCGGTCGCCAATGGCCCAGTGGCCCTGTTCTATAGCGAGGCGAAGGCTTTCGATAGCGGTCTCTACCAGGGAGCCTCTGGTAATTCTCTGGAGTTTCATGTTTAAGATCCTGACAGCTGATGAACCAATCATCCTATGAATAATCTACGACTGTCAAACCCTGTGCTGGCACAGGTTGCTATCGCGAAGGTTCGAGAAACTCGTAGTCTTCCGGATCTACCTGGCGCGTGGCCTTGCGGTAGGTGAAGGTAAAGCCTGGCCAGTTCACGGTATTCTTCCCGTTCTTGTCCAGGTACCACGACTGGCAGCCAGACTCCCAGACACTGTGCTGCAGTTTTTGCTGAAGGGTGGCTGAAAAATCCCGTAGCCGGTCTGGTTTGACATCCATGGCACGGCCTGGCTGGGTCCGCAGTGCCTCGATACAGCTGAGCACGTATCGAACCTGGGACTCCAGCATATAGACAATACTGTTATGGGCGAGGTTGGTATTCGGGCCATAAAGCATGAACAGGTTGGGGAAACCCGACACGGTGATCCCTTTATAGGCCTCTGACCCGTTGGCCCAGGCCCTGTTCAAGGGCACTCCTTTGCGCCCGAGTATCTCCATAGGGGAAAGGAACTCGGAAGCAGCGAACCCGGTGCCGACTATAATCGCATCCGCTTTATGCAAGCCGCCGTCCTCGGTGACAACGCCGTCTTCCACAACCCGTTCAATGCCTTTGGTGACCAGATCCACGTGGGGTTGGTCTACGGCCCTGTACCAGTCGTTTGAGATCAGAATACGTTTGCAGCCAATCTTGTAGTCCGGGATCAGGTGCTGGAGTTTTTGCGGGTTCTGAACTTCGCTTCTGGCAAAACGTTTCGCCTGCCAGGCAAATATCTCCAGCAGGCTGTTGAAGCGGGTAAAGGCCAGGGCTCGGCTCTCGTTCTTCCAGTAGATAAGGTAGCGGTAGAGGCGGTCCCATGCTGGAATGGCGCGGAACAGGTTCTGCTCCAAGCGGTAAAATCGTCGGTCCGGTTTTGGCAGCACCCAGGCCGCAGAGCGCTGGAACAGGCTGAGGGATTCCACCTGCGGTACGATTTCCGGTACAAACTGGATCGCGCTGGCGCCGGTGCCGATCACTGCTACCTTTTTCCCGGCCAGGTCATAATCGTGATCCCAACGGGCGGAGTGAAATATCTTGCCGGTAAAGGTTTCCAAACCGGGGATGTCGGGCCAGGCAGGCTGGTTCAACTGGCCGGTAGCGGTGATCACGATGTCGGCTTCAAAGGCGTCGCCGTCGGTTGTCACTAACGCCCAGGTATTGGTGGTTTCATCGAAGGCTGCGCTGGCAACTTCCTTATTGAAACGAATGTGCTCAGCCAGCTCGTACTTTTCCACGCAGTGCTGCATATAGCCGAGAATCTCCGGCTGTAAACCAAACTTCCTCGACCAGTCGTGCTTGGGCTCAAACGAAAAGGAGTAGAAGTGGGACTGAACATCGCAGGCGGCGCCAGGGTAAGTGTTGTCCCGCCAGGTACCGCCGACCCCCGGGGCCTTTTCCAGCATGGTAAACCGGTCGATTCCGGCCTTTTTCAGCTGAATGGCCATGCACAGGCCACCGAAGCCTGTGCCGATAATGATTATGGAAGGTGCTTTGCCACTGGCGCTGTCAGCCATGAACGCTTCTCTTTATCAGGTTTCAGGGTTCCTGACAGAGTATACGGGTGGTTGTCCCTCGGGTAGATGGCTTTACTCGCCAATGGGAGTAGTCAGAATGCTCATTCTAGAAACGGATAAGCGCTGAGCCCCAGGTAAAGCCGCCACCAAATGCCTCCAGCAGAATGACCTCGTTCTTCCTGATGCGGCCGTCACGAACGGCTACGTCCAGTGCCAGCGGGATAGAGGCGGCGGAGGTGTTGCCGTGCTTGTTGACGGTTACGACCACCTGATCCATGGACATATTCAGCTTGCGGGCCGTGGCTGCAATAATCCTGAGGTTGGCCTGGTGCGGAACCAGCCAATCGACGTCGGATTTCTTCATCTGATTGGCTTCCAGGGTTTCATCAACGATCCGACCCAGGGTGTTCACCGCAATCTTGAAGACTTCATTGCCCTTCATGTGCACGTGACCCTTGCCAGCGCGAACCTGGTCGAAACCGTCACCAATGCCACAGGGAACGTGGAGCAGGTCTTCGTACTTGCCATCAGCGTGAATGTGGGTGGAGAGGATGCCGGTTTCTTCACTGGCCTCCAGAACTACCGCACCGGCGCCGTCGCCGAAGAGCACGCAGGTGCCGCGATCTTCCCAGTCCAGAATCCGGGAAAACAACTCTGCTCCCACTACCAGGACCCGCTTGCTGCTGCCGGTTTTGATGAATTTGTCGGCCACCGACAGGGCATATACGAAGCCACTGCAGACTGCCTGGATGTCAAAGGCAGGGCAGCCATGGATGTCCAGCCGCGCCTGGAGGATGCACGCCGAGCTTGGGAAAATTTTGTCAGGCGTGGAGGTGGCGAATATGATCAGGTCAATGTCATCAGGTTTCAGGCCGGCTGCTTCAATCGCCAAACGCGACGCTTTTTCCGCCAGATCAACGGTGGTTTCACCTTCCACGGCAATATGGCGC
>JAWWAM010000225.1:0-5122 GCA_033721715.1 Marinobacter sp. | reverse complement strand
TTTACGAAGCTGTGTTCGATGTAGGCGCGCCATTCTGCCTGGCAGCTCCTTTTGAGATCCTCAAACTGGTACGGCATCTGAGTTCCGTTTTGAAAGGGGGGATTCTGTTCGATGCGGGGCCTCTGGCCTGAAGAATACAGGAAAGATTCTGTCTTCCCCAGGCCAGCGGGCATCAGCAGGGATTATTTAGTGAGCTTATCCCACTCTTTTTCAGCTTCATCCCTCTTCATACCATACTTTTCCTGAATTTTGCCGACAAAGTTCTCTTTGCGGCCCGCTATTTCATCGACTTCGTCGTCGGTCAGCTTGCCCCAGTTTTCTCTCACTTTGCCTTTGAGCTGTTTCCAGTTACCTTCCAGAGTATCGTTATTCATGTCGGTAGTCCTTCTCCTGTCAGATTGGAAAGAACTGCATACGCAACAACGCCAATCCGTTTCGCTATTGCGTAACTGCGAGTCTCAACCTGCCACACAGCCTTTTGTCTGACAATAACATGGGTTTAGGTTAACCTTGGGAAGTGAGCAGGAATGCCGGTAAGACATTGATGTATTGGAGTTTTATGGTTTTATTATGAAAATTTAAGAATGCCGTTCCGGGCTGTGCCAGCACGGAGGAGCCGGCGGAGCCGGCTTCTCCGTGCCTGGGCTATCAGGACCTCATGCGGCGACGGGCAACGCCGAAAGATAGCAAGCCCAGGCCGAGAAGGCTCAGAGTACCGGGCTCTGGAACGGAGGTAGTTGTCGATGAGAATGCAAACTCCTCATTCCCGGCGGCATCTGCCGAAAAGCTCCAGAGGAAAGGGGTGTCCTCGAAACCCTCGGCGCTCATAGTTCCCTGGCCGGACAGGCCAAGAACGACGTCATTCTGTGCGACGACGTTCATATCGGTGAGCTCAAAGCTGAACCCGTTACCTGACCACAAGGGCCCGGCGGGTGCTTCACCCACGGCAAAGCTCTGGTGATCCACAACCGTATCGAATTCAGTGAAGGCTGCCAGGTCGCCAGTGCCTTCAGATGTGACAATGGCTTCTTCACCGCTTACATCAATGTATCCTGCTTCTCCGAGGCTGACTTCGGAACCGCCTTCACTGTCGAGAGGGGTGTAATCGCCCCCGAACCCAACATCGCCGGTGATCATGGCGGCATGGGCGGAAAGTGAAAGAGTTGCCAGCAGGGTACCACCTGCCAGGGCGGTCTTTCTGAAGTTCATATTGCTCCTCCTCATGGTTCTGCGCGTCCTGCGAATCAAATGGGAGTCCGTTCCTGTCTATATACAGGGCCAAAACCATGCCAGGTGGTGGGAACGCCCCCATAGCAGCCTTTCAGCCCGGGGCGTTTTCGCGGACGTTAAATACCTCGACGCACAACCGCCGCTATCGTGATAAGTCGTTGAATTTGCGTTAAATCCGTCGACGGTATTGGCCCGGGGTCTCGCCGGTCCAGCGTCGGAACGCGTGGTTGAAGGCGCTCTGGTCGGTAAATTGCAGCAACAGGCCGATGTCAGCCAGGGGCGCTTCCGGTTCGCGGAGCCACAGCATAGCCAGGTCCAGTCGCACTTCCTCATAAAGTGCGCGCCAACTGGTGTGGCGAGCGGCCAGTTTACGCCTCAGGCTGCGGGTACTGAGCCCGAGTTGTCGGGCGGTGTCGGCCGGCCCCACTGGCCCTTCCAGCAAGTGTTGGCAGATCCGGGCACGAACTTCGTTAGGCAGGTTCAGGTCACGGTGGTAATTGGCCAGCAACCGGCGGCCCTGCTGTTGCAATAGAGACTGGAGGTGTTCGTCCCGGGTCGGTAAAGGTAAGTCCAGCCAGGACGCGGGGAATGTCAGCCCGTTAAACGGTTGGCCAAAAGTCACGCTGGCATTGAGATACTGCTTGTAGAGTTTTTTCTCCGTGGTTGGTTGATGGGTAAAGCTGACCGTTATGCGCTGGTGTCCCGGTAGCAGTTTTCGCCCGATCCGGAGCCAACCGCTGATGGCCAGCTCAATAATGCCGGCGGGAAGTAGCGTGCTGTGTCGGGGATTTAACATCAGCTTCGCCGTCTGCCCGGTGACTTCGAGGTGGCACAGACCTATGTCCCAGACCAGCGGCTCGAATTCCCGCAACTGCTCAATGGCGGTGCGAAGTGTGTCAGCGCTCAAAGCGGCTTGCCCCAGGATGGGAAAATCCCGTGGCTGTAACGCCTGGCCCAGCTGAAGCCCGAGCAGTGGTGTCTGTGCATCACATTCAACCCGGTGCCAGAGTGACAGCGCGTGATAGAGAGAGAGCCGCTCGTCACTCTCCGTAGTTTGTGCTGCCACACCAGAGTCTGCGAGCCACTGCCCAACCGGAAATCCCCCCTGCTTGAGAAGGTTGTACAAAGCGTTGATGTAGGGCCGGGCTACGCTGGCAGACAGCGTGAGCCAGGGTTCGGTTTGCGCACGGTTCATAGGGTTACTATAGCGCTTACACGGCGCCCGCAATTGTTTTTCGTGGCCATATTTCCGGGCAACCGATAACAGGACAAAGGGTTCTTCGGCAGGCTAGCCTGGACCTTCAGTCCTGTCCCGACCGGAGGTTGTCATGATCGGTATTCCACTTGGGTTGCTTACCGCCAACGCGGTGGAGTGGGTGACCCATAAGTATGTGTTGCACGGCCTGGGCCGTAACCGCAAAAGTTTCTGGCGTTTCCATTGGCACGAGCATCATCGTGACGTGCGCCGGAACGACTTCCACGACCCGGCCTACGAACGGTCGCCCTGGGGCCGGCATGCCCAGGGCAAGGAAGTGGCCAGCCTGGTGGCTGGAGCGGTCGTGGTAACGCCGTTGTTACCGGTGGCGCCCTTTTATGTGGGCACACTGTATTACTGCGCCTGGAACTATTATCGCGTCCATCGCAAATCCCACCTGGACCCGGAATGGGCGAAAACCCATCTGCCCTGGCACTACGACCACCATATGGGGCCAAATCCCAACGCCAACTGGTGTGTTACCCGCCCGTGGTTTGATCACCTTATGGGCACGCGGGAATATTTTGTGGGGCGATAACCGTTTCGATGAACCGCTTCTCCTTCATTTCTATGAAGATATATTTAAATACAATATAAATATATCTTATCTATGGGATAGGGAATATAAGTGGTCCTGGTTGAATTATGTTCCAGTCAGGACAGGCCAATCAAAAGCGCATTCATGGCGTTTCTTGCGAATAAATAAAGAGTTGCGAGCGCATGAGGCATCCAGGAAAGGGTATGTATTTTTACTCGGTTCCCTTACCGCCCATATAAATATGGGTGGCATAAAGATTCAGGAAATAAGAATGAATAATATCCAGAAGTACACGAAATCGTTCATGGCGATTTTTTTTATCATGCTAGCCGTGACCCTCTCGGCATGTGGTGGTGGAAGCAGCAGTGGTAACAGCTCTTCTACCCCATCGGGGGATGCGCTATCCATTACCGCAACCGGCCCTGCCAGTGATGCCGTCGGTGTAGGCACCAACACTATTGTCACCGCCACTTTCAGTGAAGCAGTAAACACCGCTACGCTCGATACTGCCAGCTTTACGGTGGGCCCCGCTGGTGAAACGCCGGTCACGGGTACCGTAAGCCTGGATACTGCAACCAACACGGCTATCTTCAAGACCAGCGGGGGCGACTTCGCACCCAGCACCGAATATACCGCCACCATCACCACTGCGGTGGAGTCTGGTGATGGCGAGGCACTGGCCAGCAGTTATGTGTGGAGCTTTACCACCGGCACTGGTGCCGATCTCGCCCCACCGACAGTAACCTCTACCGATCCGGCGGACCTGGACACCGGCGTAGCGATCAATCGGAACGTTTCCGCCAGCTTCAGCGAAGCGATGAATGCTGCAAGCATTAACAGCTCAACCTTTACAGTGACAGATGCCAATACAGACGAAGTTAGCGGCACTGTAGAACTTGTCGGCACGACCGCTGTTTTCAATCCTTTGGGCGACCTGGCCATTAACTCCGTTTACACGGCCACAATCACCACCGGTGCGATGGATCTCGCCGAGAATGCCCTGGCGGCAAACGTTGTCTGGTCATTCACAACTGGCGAGAATGTAGCGCAGGGCCCGGCTCCGGTTATTCTGGGTACAGCCGGTAACTATGTGATTCTGGCGAAAGCTGCCATTTCCACAACCGGCACAACAGAAGTTATCGGCGATATTGCGGTCAGCCCGGCTGCAGAGACCTTTATTACTGGATTCGAACAGGGGCGTGACGCGTCCGATGAGTTCTCCACCTCGGCGATCGTGGACGGCCACATCTTTGCCGCGAACATGGCACCACCTACTCCCTCAACGCTTACCACTGCAGTGAGTGACATGGAAACCGCCTATGTCGATGCCGCTGGTCGCTCAAACCCTGACGCCACCGAACTCGGTGCCGGCGACATCAGTGGAATGACAATCGCCCCGGGTCTCTACAAATGGAGTAGTGACCTATTGATTGTGACTGACGTGACTCTGTCTGGCGACGCCAATGATGTGTGGATTTTCCAGATTGCGGGCGACCTCACTGTGAGTAACGCCGTTATAGTCAACCTGAGTGGCGGCGCACTGCCCAAGAATGTGTTCTGGCAGGTAGCTGGCGCCACCACCTTCGGCACCACAAGCGACGTCAAAGGCATCTTCCTTGGCAAAACCAAGATTGTCATGCAGACCGAAGCAACGTTTAACGGTCGCGCGCTGTCCCAGACAGCGGTCACCCTGGACGCGAACGCGGTCACGCATCCGGCGCAGTAACCACAGCAGTTTAGCTGTCAATTAAAAAGGACCCCTCGGGGTCCTTTTTTGCATAAATAGCCCCCCGCATGTCACAAACCCTCTCCCTGATCCGTCTACCTCTGTAAACACCCCCACCACAGCAGAGGAGTAAGACCATGGAAACACGCCTGAACGCCTATAAAGCCTCCCCGGACGCCATCGCGGCGATGTCCCGGCTGGAGGAGTACGTTCGCGATTGTGGCCTGGAAGAGAGCCTGATACACCTGGTTAAAACCCGGGCGTCCCAGATCAACGGCTGTGCCTATTGCCTGCATATGCACACCAGCGATGCCCGCGCGACGGGTGAGAGTGAGCCAAGGCTCTATCTCCTTTCCGCATGGCGGGAGTCCAG
>JAWWAM010000224.1:0-5125 GCA_033721715.1 Marinobacter sp. | reverse complement strand
GCAACCAGCGCCGTTTACCGACCCCAGCCCTGCCTGGGTGCGAAAATGGCCTTCCCTGGCGGAACGGGTGGTAAACCTTTCTGACCGGGACTGCCAGCGCCTGGACGATGACCCCAGCGCACTTGCCGGCTTGCTGGGGCGGGAGCTGCCGTCGTTGCAGTTATTTGAAGCGTTGACCTATGCCCCAGCGCTGTCCTCCGAGCCTGCTGTGCCGAGCACGCTTCCGGAAGTCAGAGCCACCGACATGCCTGGTCGCAAGCGACTGCAATCCGGGGCTTTCGTCGCCGCTATCAGGCCTTTACAGCATGATGTGCTGGACTGGTGCTGCGGTAAGGGCCATCTGGCCAGAACCCTGTCGCCATGGTGCGGTGGCAAGGTGGCAGGATTCGAATGGAGCCAGGCCCTGGTAGAGGACGGTAACCGTCTGGCACGGAAGTTCGGGGATACCGTTACGTTGCACTGTCAGGATGTGATGGCGGAGGCGCTGGAGATGCCTGAAACCGTCCATGGCGTTGCTCTGCATGCCTGTGGTGACCTCCACCGGCGGTTGATGCGGCGGGCGGCGCATGGTGGTTTGCCACGGCTGAGCTTTTCGCCCTGTTGCTATCACCTTACCGAAATGTCGAATTACCAGCCGCTCTCCCGGCGGGCCGGAGGTTGCCCGAAGGCGCTCACACTGACGCGGGAGGACCTGCGACTGGCCGTTCAGGAAACCGTTACTGCGCCGCAAAGGGTGCGCCAGCAAAGCCGCCAGATCAGCCGCTGGCGTTTGGGTTTTGACGGGCTGCAAAGGTTTCTGCGTGGTAGCGATACCTACTTGCCGGTGCCCTCACATCCGTCGAAGCTGATAAGCGGTGATTTTGCCGGCTTCTGTCGCTGGGCAGCGAGGAAAAAGGGCCTGGAGTTGCCCGAAGAAACGGATTTCGGCCATTGGGAGCAGCACGGTGACCGGCGATTTCAGGAAGTACGTCGTCATGAGCTGGTTCGCCACCTGTTCCGGAGACCCCTGGAGCTCTGGCTGGTGCTGGATTACGCGTTATTCCTGGAGGAACAGGACTATGACGTCCGGCTGGGCACGTTTTGTGAGCGACAGCTGACGCCCCGCAACCTGCTGATTGATGCCGTGAGGAGCGGACGCAATCAGAGCTCTCAGGGTTTGCGGTAGACCACGTCTTCCACACAGCCATCGCGGAAATACACGTAGGTCAGCTCGTAAAGGCTGCCATAGTATCTGGTCTGATAGACCCAGGTTTCCTGGGGAGTGGGGTAGGTTTCCGGGGGCCGGCCGAAGGCTTTGCGAACATGCTCTTTGGTCATGCCTTTTACCACCTGTTCCCGCACGAGATACCGCCTCAGGTCGGTGGAGTTAATGAAGCGGCAGGTGTCTTTGGCCTGTTGCTGTTCGCGTTTGTCCTTCTCCTTTTCGGTGTTCTCCGCTTCTGATTCCGGTGGCAGGTTCTGGCCAAAACTGCCACCAATCTGGTTGTCCCGGATGGTGACGCGCCTGGAATCCTCTCCGCAGGGCTGGTCGGAAAAGCGGGTCTCGCCGCCGTCGTCGCAACGATAGACCTGGGCCCAGGCAATAGCCGGAACGCAGAGCATGAGAATCAGGAAAAACACGGCTCGTTTCATCGCATACTCCGCTGGCTGCAAAACCACTACTCAAACGCCGGCCACAAAAAAGGCGCCCGAAGGCGCCTTCTCAGAGGGTTGGCTCTGAAAACCAACCTCGACGCTTAACGGCGAACCTGGATGCGGGCCTCAACCCGACGGTTTTCGGCGCGGCCTGCCGCTGTGTCGTTACTGGCAATCGGCTCGGCTTCGCCGTACCCAACGGCGTCCACGCGATCTGAACTGATGCCCAGGGCATCGGTCAGGCGGGTGGCAACGGCTTCGGCGCGGCGCTGGGACAGGAAGCGGTTATACTCCGCCTCGCCCATGCTGTCACTGTGACCTGCGATTTCAACGTTGGTTTCCGGATATTCGCGCATGAACTCCGCAACACGGCGAATTTCGTTGTCATAGGCATCGCCAATGACCGAGCTGTTGGTCGGGAATTGCACCTTGAGCTCAATGGTTTCAACCGTCTCGGTCACGCCTTCGCAACCAGTATCATCCACCTTGGCGCCAGCGGCGGTATCAGGACACTGGTCCTGGCTGTCCACAACGCCATCGTTATCACTGTCGAGCTCACAGCCACGATTATTCACGCTGGCACCGGCAGGGGTGTTCGGGCATTGGTCCTTGCTGTTGGCAATTCCGTCGCCGTCGTCATCGCGCTCGCAACCATTGTTGTCGACACTGGCGCCAGCCGGAGTGCCGGGACACTGGTCGCGGCTGTCCGGAACACCATCGTTGTCGGCGTCTTCAGGCTCGGGGCTGGGCTCGGACACGGTGCGGTTAAAAGCAAAGCTCAGGCCGAGGGTTGCCTGAGTATCAAATGTGCTCTCGTCTATGCCGTGGAATTCACGCAGTTCGGCGCGGATCGAAACATTATCGCTGACGTTGTAACGAAAACCGGCACCCACATTGACGCGGGTTTCTTCGTGATCGGAGCCGGCTGTCTGTTCAGCCAGCACATCGTCGCCAAAATCAGCATGGCCGGCGCCGGCCGATACGTACGGATTCCAGGCCTCGTCCTGTCCGGCGAAGTAATAAATACCATCCAGCCGGTACTCGTTAAAATCGCTGCTACCGTCCACATGCTTGCGATCGGCATCGGCGTTGGAGTAAACCGCCTCAACTGCCCAGTTCGGGTGGAAGCGGTATTCCGCACCTATGCCGAAAGTGGCGGTTTCGCTGAGATCCCGCTTGTGATCAAACAGTTGAAATCCGACGAAGGGGTTCAGGTAGATCGTTTCCTCGCGGTCTGCGAGGGCGGGTGTAGCAAGGGATGCGGTAAGGGCCGCAAGGGTTAATGGACGCATGATGTTCATGCAGAACCTCCTGTTCAATTATCATTATTGATAAAACGTGCGCTTAACGGGTTCGTAAAGCGGTGTTATTGCCTACTTACGTGAAATCTACGCGAGAGGATTCAAAAAACAACGAATGAATGCAAATGACATATCGGCAATTGTACTCAGGCCTCTTTGGACAAGGTGGTGAAATACAGGTGAGCACTTTTCTTGCTGAAATTAAGGGTATCGCCACTATCGAAGCTGACTTCGAAGGAACTCTCGTCCTCGCCAACTACGGAACCGGCGCCGAAAATGGCGTGGCTCAGACGGGTTTTTGCCCACAGCGGCGCTGTCTGGTCTTCACCGGCTTCACTGCTACCGTTCAGTGTAATGCCTATTCGGGAAGCGTAGCGAATACCAATAGGGGTTACCGGCGCTGATGTTGTAATCGCACTCTCCGAGTCACCGGTGCGTTTATCCAGCCACTGCCCGAATTCCTTCGATAAAGGAAAGCAGAGCTCGTCTATAAACCGGCTGGGGCCCTGGTCGCCGTCCAGGTGCCGTTTTTCGCCAAAGGGGCGGGTGATCAGGTGAAGCTGTTCCCGGGTGCGGGTCATGGCCACGTAGAGCAGTCGGCGTTCGCTCTCCAGAAAGGCTTTGGGGTCATCCTGGGCACGGGGGCTGTAGGGCAGGTATTTTTCCTGTAACCCGGGGAGGATCACGGTAGACCACTCCAGGCCCTTGGTGCGGTGGATGGTCGATAGCAGAGCACCGCCGCGACGGTTTTCCCCCGCTTGCTGCTTCAGTGTCTTCAGGTGATCAATGGCCTCTTCAGTGTTGGCATCCAGCCCAGCCAGGTATAGCCTGAAGCCGCGCACGGTTTCGATACGCTCATCGGCGGTTTCATGGGTCAGGGCGAGACTGCGGATACCCTCGTAAAGCTCGGTTTCTTCCGCATACCGGGTGATCACATCCGCCACCGAACCTTTGAATCTGGCCAGCTGTGCCAGCGTTTCTCCCAGTTTGCGAAGTTTTTTGGCCGCCATGGGCGCGAGTGCGTCGAAGTCCATGGCCAGCAGCCGCTCATGCCAGCCGTCGCCGAAACCTGCCAGAAAACGCGCCAGTTGCTCCAGTTCCGGCTCCTTGAGGCCCACATGGGGAAAACGGAGCAGCTGCCGGGCAATATCGAGCCGGTCATCGTCCGGGAGGTTGCGAATACGGCCCGATACTACCATCAACAGGCTGGTTATCGCCTGAACCTCACGACTGAACAGCGCGCCCTTGCCAGCGTCGATGCGATAGGGCACCTGCCGTGCCAGCAGTTTCAGTTCAATAGGCACGCTCTGGCTCCAGACCCGGAACAGAATGGCGGTGTTAGCAAGCCCCGTATCGTCCAGGGGTTGGAGCAGCCTGAGCACAAGGTCACTGTCGTTTTCCTGCTGGTGCAGGGTGATCCCGGTCTGTGGCGTGGACGAATGGGAGTGGCACAGCACATCCTTGCGCCCGGTGTTGTGGCAGATCAGGTGGTTGGCCAGCAAAGCAACCTGGTGGCCATAGCGGAAGGTGTAACTCAGGGTCTGTTCCAGCGGACTCTCGAATTCTTCGCTGAAGCGCTTGAGGATAAAGTCGGGCTTGGCACCGCGGAACTCGTAGATGGTCTGGTCCGGGTCGCCCACCACGGTCACCCGGGCCCGGTCGCCCGCTACGTATCGCAGCAGCAGGTGCTGGATCTCGTTGGTGTCCTGGTACTCATCCACCAGGATCAGGTCCATCTTGTTCCCCACTAACCGCTGCAGCGGCGGGTTCTGGTGGATGGCCATCACCGGCTCGTAGAGCATGTCGGCATAGCTGATCCGGCTCTGGGACTTGCGCCACTGTTCGAAGCTGTGGAACAGGTCGATCAGGTAACGGTGCTTGTCGGAATAGCCCAGCTCTTCGAATACGATTTCCACCGGGGACAGGGTGGTTTTGACCAGATCGATGAAGTTGACCGCGGTTTCGACGAAGTCTTTCTTGTTGCGGCGAATCTCGTCCGCTAGGTCTTCCGGCGCCAGCCGGCGGGTGAGTTGCCAGGCCTGGTAGCTGATTTCCTGGTCGGTAAGAATTTTGTCGGAAAATCCCGGCAGGAAGCCTTCCCGTACGAAGCGTTTGTACAGCCGCAGGCCCATGGCGTGGTAGGTGCGGATTTCCGGTGTCGCCAGGCCGAGGTTGCGGGTTACTTCCTG
>JAWWAM010000223.1:0-5129 GCA_033721715.1 Marinobacter sp. | reverse complement strand
CTTCAACATCCGCAACGACAGCTTTACCTGGCTGGAAGTTGCCCCGGGAGAGCGTCACATTGCTATCCGCCGGCCGCTGCTGGGGCTGGAAGGGCTGAACTCTTTCAGTCTCAGTCTGATTGCTGATGCAACGTTGAAGGTGGAGCCGGGGAACATCTACTACCTGCGTTATAACGAACTGGAAGGGCCTGAGAGCACCCATCCGGGGCTGGCTGAAGACCATCCTCTGACCGCAGGCGACTTGCAACTGGTCACGCGGGAATACGCCATGCAGGCCGACGAGATCGTATCCACCCGTTTCCTCAACAGCGATCTGCTGGCGCCGAATCATGCCGCCGTTTCGATTGTAGAGGTGAATCAAGACGGCGACTACGAACGCGATCTGGCTTTGCTGGAAGAGGAGCGGGAAGCCGAGATAGAGCGACTGAAAGCCGAAGGCAAGTATGAGGAAGCACCCTGGTACTGGCCATTTGGCGGTGGGCCCACGGTGCCCCTGGAAAGCGACCGCAGACTCCGAGAGCTGGAACAGGACTATGCCGCCCTGGAGCAGGAGCGCAGGCGCAGGGAGGAGGCGGAAGACGATGGTGGCTGGTGGATATTCTGACACTGGCAATCAGGCCCGTGATGAACTGGTGTTTCCGTACCCGGTTACTAGACTGTTAACAGTCAGTCATAACAAGGTCGCTGAAACATGTCGCTGAAGGATTCCCTGCAGAAAAGGTTTCGTCGATTTGCAGAAGACGTTCTACCCGAAACTCTTAGCGATGTGGACCGGAGTATTGAGCGTGTCAGAAAGCGTTTGGACCATCTGAACTGCTCGCTGGCGGAGCGGGCGTTGCCCGAAGATCGCAAGCGACGGGTCAGTGAGCTTGCCTTGAGTCGCAAGGCAAAAAAAGCGGGCCAGAAAAGCATAAAAATCCGGGAAAAAATTTGACACCGTCAGACAAATGCTTAAAATGCGCGTCTCACTTGGTCGAGACAGCAACGCTGAATCGCCAGTGCGCTGTAAAAGTGGGCGGTTAGCTCAGCTGGGAGAGCATCGCCCTTACAAGGCGAGGGTCACTGGTTCGATCCCAGTACCGCCCACCACTTTTCAGCATCACCGGGCTACCCCGCCCGGTTTCAGGTCCCGAAAGCCGATCAGGCAGGGATTGATGCGGAGCGGTAGTTCAGCTGGTTAGAATACCGGCCTGTCACGCCGGGGGTCGCGGGTTCGAGTCCCGTCCGCTCCGCCATTTTTATTCCCGGGTGGTTAGCTCAGCTGGGAGAGCATCGCCCTTACAAGGCGAGGGTCACTGGTTCGATCCCAGTACCACCCACCATTTTCCCCCTCGTTGCTCTAGTTCAAACCCGATGCTGCGGGTTGTCGGATCAGGCGAAGCCGTAATCCGACACCACACTCCCGACAATCTCCTATTTACCGATCAACGACTGCCCACAAACCCGGACCACATTGCCATTGACGCCGTTTGAGGCGGGATTGCAATACCACGCAATGGCCTCGGCGACGTCCACCGGCAAGCCGCCCTGAGAAAGGCTGTTCATACGCCGGCCTGCTTCGCGGATGGTTATGGGCATGGCTGCAGTCATCTGGGTTTCGATGAAACCGGGTGCGATGGCGTTGATGGTCACGCCGTTCTTCACCTGTTTCGCCATGGCTTCCACGTAGCCGATCACGCCGCACTTCGCGGTGGAGTAATTGGTCTGGCCAAAGTTGCCGGCAATACCGCTGATGGAGGATATGCATACAATACGGCCGTTCTCCCGCAGCAGCTCCCGGTGCATCAGTTCCTCATCAATCAGTTCCTCTGCCGTCAGGTTCACCGCGATGGTCATGTCCCAGAAATGCTCCGGCATATTGCCGAGGGTTTTGTCCCTGGTAATACCGGCATTGTGGATGACCAGGTCAATGCCGCCGAAGTGCTCTTTCACAAAATCAGCAATCTGCTTCGGTGCTTTCTCATCGGTAATATCGCAGGCCAGGGCTTTGCCTTTAATGGAGTTCATGACCTTCTGCAGGTCTTCCATCGCGGGCGGAATGTCCAGGCCAATCAAAGTGGCACCATCCCGTGCCAGGGTTTCAGCAATGGCGGCGCCAATGCCTCGCGAGGCACCGGTCACCAGGGCCACTTTTCCTGTGAGCGGAGCAACGGGGTTAGTGGCGGGTGCGTCTGTGCTCTTGCCGATACGAGCTACCTGTCCGGAGACATAGGCCGAGCGGGGTGAGAGGAAAAAGCGCACACTGGAATCCAGTTGCTTTTCCGCGCCGGGCGCGATCCATAACAGGTTGGCCGTGGAACCTTTCTTGCCCACTTCCTTGCCTACGCTGCGTACGAAACCTTCGAGTGCCTGATGCGCCGCTGCTTTGGCCGGTTGGCGACAGGTGGCAGGATCCTGTCCAATCACCAGTACGCGGCCATTGCCCGCCAGCTTACGGATGGTAGGGTGGAAGAAGTCGTAAAGCGCTCTCAGGTCGGTGGTGTCCTTCATGCCGGTGGCGTCAAACACCAGGGCTGAGAATTTGCGGTCTATCTCGGTATTGAGCGGCAGCGCTTTGGCCTTGTTGCCGCTTTTGGAAGAATCGTTCAGAGTATCAACGGCACTGGCATGGAGGAGCTTTGCAGGGCTGGCGCCCAGCAGGCCGCCTATAGCGGCAATGGCTTTGCTCCCGTTGGCAGCACCGACAAGTACATCGCCTTCGATAAACGGCTGATCTGCGCGCTTCCAGCGTTTCAGATTGACAGGCGAGGGCAGTCCCAGGGACTGGGCGGCCGTTCTGCCCACCGGGGTGTTGACGAATTTGAGATAACGATCAGACATGGCATTTTCCTTTTGCGAAACGGATATCGGCGTACAGGTTAAAGAATCGGGCCGTTTTTGGATTGACTCAACGCTCCCACCCTGTTGTCAGGGATGCCAATGAGCCAGGCCCCCTCGGCGCTAAACTGCAACGCAATGAATACACTCGTTCAAACAGGACAACATCATGGCACAGGCACCGAAAAGCACCCAAAAGAAAACCGCAGCACCGAAAAAGACGGCTGCCGCTAACAGTGGCATTCGCCGGGTGGCGGTTATTGGTGGTAACCGGGTACCCTTCGCCCGCTCCAATACCGCCTATAGCAAGGTAAGCAACCAGGAGCTGTTGACGGCTGCCTTGCGAGGCCTGGTGGATCGCTTCGGCCTGCAGGGTCAGCGCATGGGGGAAGTCGTTGCGGGCGCAGTCATCAAACATTCCAGAGACTTCAATCTTACCCGGGAGTCAGCTCTCAGCAGCGGCCTGGCCCCGGAAACACCTGCCTACGACATTCAGCAGGCCTGCGGGACCGGCCTTGAAGCGGCCATTCTGGTTGCCAACAAGATTGCCCTGGGGCAGATTGAATGCGGTATCGCCGGCGGGACAGATACCACGTCCGATGCTCCCATTGGTGTTGGTGAGGGGCTGCGGGAAATCCTGCTGGACCTGAACCGCGCGAAAACGACCGGTGAGCGCCTGAAGATTCTCAGCCGTTTCCGCCCGGGGCACCTGAAGCCGGAAATCCCTCAAAATGGCGAGCCCAGAACCGGCCTTTCCATGGGCGGCCACTGCCAGATCACCGCCCATGAGTGGTCGATCCCCCGGGACGAGCAGGACAAACTGGCCTATGAAAGCCACCAGAAACTGGCAGCGGCTTACGAGGAAGGTTTTTTCAAGGACCTGATGACACCCCTGGCCGGCCTTGAGAAAGACAACATCCTGCGCCCGGATACCACCCTGGAAAAGCTGGCGACACTGAAGCCGGTATTTGACCGGGAAAAGGGCACAATGACCGCCGCTAACAGCACCGCGCTGAGTGATGGTGCTTCCTGCGTGTTGCTGGCCAGTGAGGAATGGGCGAAGGCCAACAACATGGAAATCAAGGCGTATCTCACTTTCTCGGAAGTCGCGGCGGTGGATTTTGTCGACAAGAAGGAAGGCCTGTTGATGGCGCCAACCTATGCCGTACCGCGCATGCTGGAGAAGGCCGGGCTGACGCTGCAGGATTTCGATTTCTATGAGATTCACGAAGCCTTTGCCGCCCAGGTACTATCGACCCTCAAGGCATGGGAAGACCCGGAGTTCTGCAAGGAACGTCTCGGGCTGAACAAGCCTTTGGGAAGCATTGACCGTAACAAACTCAACATCAAGGGCAGCAGCCTCGCAACCGGGCATCCGTTCGCTGCCACTGGCGGCCGCATTGTGGCCACCCTGGCGAAGCTGTTGGAAGAAAAAGGCAGCGGCCGTGGGCTGATCTCCATCTGTGCCGCAGGCGGGCAAGGGGTGACCGCAATACTGGAGCGGTAAGTCTGCGGAAAATTTAATTTTTCCCTTTGACAGGCTCGTTTTCTACCCGTACCATGCGCACCTCGTTGATCGGGGCTTCCCCGGACAACAACAGGTTTTGGAAGAGTTGATGCGGGGTGGAGCAGTCTGGTAGCTCGTCGGGCTCATAACCCGAAGGTCGTAGGTTCGAATCCTGCCCCCGCTACCATATAGAAAAGGCAGGCCAGTTTGTTACTGGCCTGCCTTTTTCATTTCTGGTGCCAGCAAAGGGTTGGCTGATCCCAGCGTATTTCGTACCCTTACGCAGGTTCATGCTCCCCCTCCGAAAGTTTATCGAAAGCCGAGCCTGAATCCTTTTGTCTACGTAGTTTCCCGCGCCAGCGCAGGATTCAGTTGACGGATATACAGCCTCGCCCCAGACTGATACCGCAGCCTGAGGGACACCGCATGGACAAAACCACATTCAACAATCACAGGCCGATGGCAATGCCATTCGTTGGCCTGTCATTGGTTTTGATGTTGTCTCTCCTCGTATCTGGCGGCTTCCACTTCCTATCTTCCGGAACTTCCCCTGATTCCCGTATTGTCAGTGAACTTCAGCACCCGGTGGTTGCTGTACACTCCGAGACACTGCGTATTGAAACGTCGTTTACGGTCAGCAGTATCGGACCCGCGCCTGACAGTGACATGCCCGACTGGTTACCCTGGCCTCAGCCGGTTGCAGGCGTTGCTATCATCCAGCCTGTCCTTGTCACCGGAATCCTTTGCGACGCAGCATCGTGTCGCCGCTTTTCACGGCTTCTCCCCAGAGCACCACCCCTAGCGT
>JAWWAM010000222.1:0-5205 GCA_033721715.1 Marinobacter sp. | reverse complement strand
TCGAACGAACCGGCGAGGTGCTGAAGGCGGCCCCGGGATTCATGCTCGTGGTGTCTTACAACCCGGGCTACCAGAGCCTGCTCAAAGGGATGAAACCCAGCACCCGGCAGCGCTTTGTATCAATGAGTTTTGATTACCCGGACGCCGGGGCTGAACAGACCATTGTGATCGAGGAGTCCGGGTGCGACCGGGAATTGGCGGAACAACTGGTGAGTCTGGCCCGGTCGGTTCGCAACCTTAAGGATCACGACCTGGAAGAAGCGGCATCGACGCGGTTGCTGATTCATACCGCCCATCTGGTGCGGGCCGGTGTGCCGGTTGGCGAAGCCTGCCGGGCCGGGATGATCGAGCCGTTATCGGACGACGAAGCAACAGTCAGTGCACTTATGGAGGTGGTCTATGCAGTATTCGGGAAGTCAGACGAAGGCCAGTAGTGGGGCAGTCGTCCCTGTTGTCTGGTACCTGTTGAACCTGCTGGCGCTGCCGGTTATAGGTTTCGCTGTGCTGGCATGGCTGTTTCTGCGAGCTGATCAGGCACCGGCTTTGAAGCGGGCCCATACCGTGGCAGCTTTTTATATGTCGATTATAGGTGCGGTGCTGATTTTCTCCGGCGTGGGGGTGTTCTGGGTGCTGTTTGGCAACACCGGCAACTTCTGGACTGGCGCCATTGTCTGGTCCATTGTTCTGCATACGTCGTTTGTTCTATGGGGAATGATTGCCCTGGCCCTGGCTATTGGGGATAAGCCGCCGTATTTTCCGCGACGTTTTTGCTGAATTTGTTAGCTTTGGTGGCGGAAAGGCCCGCCCACTCCTGCTAGCCTTGTCAGTGGATTCCGCGGGTGGCGACCAGGGCAGCAATAATGATTACCGCCCATGCCTGCGAAGCCAGTCTCCATCCCACAGGTGCGTGCTGCATTTCCATGAAATGATCGACCAGCAGAACCGCTTTCACGATAATTAGTGCAAACACCAGCCCCACCAGGACGGACGCATCGGCGCCTGCCTGCATGGCGATCACCGGCGTTATGGTGCAGACCATCAGGGTGATGTAAACCGCTAACATTTGCTCTCCTCCCTACGCAAGAACGTACAGCATCGGAAACAACACCAGCCACACCAGGTCCACCATGTGCCAGTAGGAAGCACCGGATTCCATGCCGTTCATGTCGTCCCCGTTGTAGTCGCCCCGCTTAACCTTCACTGCCAGCACCACCAGGATAATCTGGCCCAGTATCACGTGCATGAAGTGAAAGAAGGTGAGGAAGAAATAGAACATGAAGAAGGTGTCGGTACCCAGGTTGTAGCCGTTGCCGTAGAGGTCTGCGTATTCCCAGAGTTTGCCGAAGGTGTAGATGCAGGAGGCTGCGATGGCGACCCAGAGTAACAAGGTGACGCCCGGCTGGCGGTGGCGCAGGCGGTGGACGGCGACGGCTACCAGGTAGCTGGCGGTGATCAGGCCGATGGTGTTGACCAGGCCGGTCCAGGGATGCAGTACCTGTCGGCCGGCGCTGAAGGTTTCCGGGTCGAGGCTGCGGGCGACGCCAAAGCCGATGAACAGAATGCCGAATACCGCCAGTTCCGCAAAGATGAAGAACCAGACAGCGAGGTCGCCGGGCAGGTGACGGGTTGTCGGGTCGGAAGCTTGCATGGGGTTCAGCGTGTCAGGTTCATGTAGAGTTTGGGTAGCTGTAGTGGCAGCTGCACCGGGTCCTTGATGACCACGAAATGGTTGCTGCCAAAGACATAAGGCAGGTATTCGTTGGCGTCGTCGTCGATGGTGACGCAGAAGGGGGTCAGGCCTGCTTTGTGGGCTTCCTGGACGGCCATTCGGGTGTCTTCCACGCCGTATCGGCCCTCGTAAAGGTCCAGGTCATTGGGTTTGCCATCGGTGAGCAGGAGCAGGATTTTCTGATGTTCGTGGCGGCCCTGAAGCAATCGGGTGGCCTGCCGGATGGCGGCGCCCATGCGGGTGTAGTAACCGGGTTCCAGTGCCTGGATGCGGCCGCGGCTGATGTCATTGTAGGGCTCGTCGAACGCCTTGATGTGATGGAAGCGCACGTGGTCCCGGCGGCGTGACGAGAAGGCGAAAATCGCAAACGGGTCCCTGCTTGCCTGCAGGGCCTCGCTGAGCAGTTGTAAGCCGTCCCGGGCAATGTCGATCACCCTCTGGCTGTTGTTGATGAAGGTATCCGTGGACATCGAGATGTCCGCCAGGATCAGGCAGGCCAGGTCCCGCTGGTTCTGTTTGCAGCGGCGAAACAGCTTCTGATCGATGACACCAACACCCCGGCGGTGCTGGACTTCCCGTTCCATGCAGGCGTCCATATCCAGTTCCTCGCCTTCGGTCTGCCGGCGTTCCCATTGCCGCAGAGGTTTCAGGGCACCGAACTGACGGCGCAGCCTCGTGGCAGATCGCGACAGGTGGTCCGGCAGCCTGGTCGGAATTGAATCCTTGCTCAGCATGGGCTGCAGGCAACAGAAATTTTCCCGGTAGCTCTGGCTGCGCCAGTCCCATTCCGGCAGATGAATGCCGGGCCCCAAGTGCAGGTCGTCTTTCTCTTCCGAGGGCAGGTCCAGATCAAACTTGATGGCGGAGGAGGCCTCACGGCGGTCTTTGGAGACAGAAATCATGTCCATGTCATCGGCCACGGCGTCCGCATCGTCCTCTTTGGTATCGTCGCTGGCACGGTCTACAGGAATAAACTCGCTCCAGGAAAACAGGCTTTCCAGGCGAAACAGCATCAGGCCCTGGTCTTTGTCGAATGCATCCACGCGTTCTGCACGCCGGCGCTTGCGTTTTTTAGCCAAGCCTCCCGGTGTAGATGTCAGGTTGTCGTCACCAATGATCTGGCCGGTGACCTTGCCCAGAGCAAGGGTGGGATAAAGCCAGATGATAACCGGCCAGGGATCGGACTCCGCCCGGGGCAGGGTTTCTACGCTGCCAGGATCGATCAGTGCCCGGCGAATGGCTTCTTCGCGGCGCCCTTCGGCCGCTGGCAGGGAGTCCGGGGTTGGCCGCCATTGCAGGGTGTGGCGCACCAGCCGCTGGTAAACCGGTTCCAGCCCCGGCCATTTGGTCAGCAGAGTCTGGACCATGGCCTGGTTTCCGGTCAGCCAGTCGGCGTCGGTGAGTTCACCAAGGGAGGCCAGCGCCGCCAGCCAGAGATACAGATCCCTGTTAACTTTTTTCGAGGGGAACAGGGCCAGGCGGTCCGGCAGTCGAAGGCTCTGTTCATCCCGCCAGGCCAGTTCGAACTTTTTATGGGTGCCCGCCAGTTTCTGCAGGAAACGGCGCCGGGTACGAAAATGTCGGGGCTCTGCGGTGACCAGGCTGAGCGCCGGGTCCCCACCCAGTGCCCGGAACAGTACGCCCAGGGTTCGCGCTTCATCTTTCAGATGAACCGCGTGCTCCGGAAACTCGCCCATGGCCTGTCGAGTGATGTACTCATGCCACTTGAAGCCTACCCACTCTTCCATTTCAACTCCTCAGATTCAGGCGCTTTGCTGGTGTGGAGATGGATCAACCTGGCGAACCGGAATCAGAACGGTCTGTTTGCCAGGCTCACCGGGCTCCCAGCTGAGCAGGGAACCTTCCGGGTTGTTCTTCTGCACCTCGCGGCAGGCGCTGACACACTGCAGGCACTGGGTGCAGGTGAACTTTGCCCGCTTGTGACTTCGTGTAGGTAGCCGCATCGGGCAGGCTTCGTCGCAGGCTTTGGTGCAGTCGCGACAGGCAGCAGCCCGTTCGGTATCAAAAGTGACAACCTTGCCTTTGCCGTTGGTCATCCAGGCGATGCTCTGGACAACCCCGAAGGCGCAGCCGTATTTGCAGAACAGATGTCGGGCGAACAGGAAATCAAGGGTGAACAGTGACGTGGCCACGGCCAGGAAAATGGCCGGGTAGAGTGCCAGGTTGCCAGTAACCAGCTCAGTGTATAAAGGGATTGGTGGTAACAGGTAAGACAGCATGGCCAGCGCCCAGGAGAAGCCGATCAGCGCGCATGCCAGTACCAGACCAGCCCAGTGCAGTGCCTTTCCCCTGCGGCCTTTCTTCAGTGCCTCATACAGTGTGGGGCGGCCGGTAATCCGGGTCATCAAATGATTGATGGTTTCTACTACTGAAAAGTGCGGACAGAGCCATCCGCAGTAAATCCGACCCCATTTCCAGGCAATCCAGAGTACCAGTGGCACCAGCACGGTGATGGGCAGTACGAACCAGAACAGGATCTGTCCGGCCACTTCGGCCGGCGAGCTCTGGCTGACCCAGGCCAGTTCCAGATTGAACGATAGGGGAAATCCGAAAAGCACAAAATGAGTTTCAGTAAGATCGTATCGAAAAATATCGAGTACCGGCGCAAGCAGAAACAACCCGAAGAAAGCGGTGCGTGTCAGCAGCCGTTTCGTCTGGAGAGTGTCCTTGTTCGGGAGAATCTGCTCATGCACGGTATGTGTCCGTTAAGGGTCGGGCAGGCCGGAGCACGGCTCCGGCCTGCGGTTGCTAGGCTTCCTGGGGGGTAGGTGCGCGGAGCTCTTCAGCCGGGGACGCCTCTCCCTGGATGAAGAAGCTGCCGAAGTACACCACCAGGCCGGCCATGAAGAAGCACCCAGCGACCAGGCGCATCCAGTAGAACAGCGCGATGTTGTCCTGGGTTGCCATGAAGGACAATGCTTCGCCGCTTTCCGGAATCCGCTGCAACCACACCTGGAGTACACCGGCAGCGGTGAGGAACAACGTGATAAACACCATGGAGATGGTCATCAGCCAAAAGCCCCACATCTCGACTATCTGTGCGGTATTGCTGTTGCCGTAAGGCCGGCCACGCATAATAGGAACAGCGTAGGAGATGATGGTCAGCACGATCATTACGTAAGCCCCGTAGAAGGCCATGTGGCCGTGGGCTGCAGTAATCTGGCTGCCGTGGGTGTAGTAGTTCACCGGAGCTAGGGTATGCAGGAAGCCCCATACACCGGCACCCAGGAAAGCCATGACCGCCGTACCCATGGCCCACAGCATGGCGGCCTTGTTGGGATGGTTGCGACGGCGCCGGTTAATCATGTTGAAGGCGAAGACTACCATCATGAAAAACGGCAGGGGCTCAAGGGCGGAGAACACGGAACCCAGCCACAGCCAGTATTCGGGCGGCCCAATCCAGAAGAAGTGGTGCCCGGTACCGATGATGCCGGTGATCAACGCCATGGCAATGA
>JAWWAM010000221.1:0-5205 GCA_033721715.1 Marinobacter sp. | reverse complement strand
GAACTCAAAGCGTGATCAGCAACCCACACAGGACGTTCGTCACGACCGGAAGTTTTCGGTCTCCGCCAATCGGGGTGGGGCAAGGCACAGGCTTCGTTACGTGGAGGCCGGGGGCGCTGCTGTGGATACGGAGGAGTGTACGTTCTGTCAGTCGGTACCGGACCTGTCTTTCGGGAGCGGTGCAGAGGGCAGCGATCCCGGAAGTTAAAAGATTTCAGATCACAGATCCCGCCCCGGGTACTGGGCCTGCTTCTGTTCTTCCGCAAGCCTGAGCCGTGTAGCCAGTTCCTCTGGCTCGTTGGTCGGCACTTTCCAGCCTTGCAGATTGTCTTCGATCAGTTGTGTCAGCGCACTGATGTGGCCGGGTGTCGCGTTGAGGGCCGGGATATAACTGAAACCTTCGCCGCCGGCTTCCACGAAGTATTCCCGGTTCTCTTCATCAATTTCCTCAACGGTTTCAAGGCAGTCTGAGGAAAAACCCGGGCAGAAGACATCAACGGATTTCACACCCTGCCCAGGCAGGGATTTCAGTGTCTCATCGGTGTACGGTTGCAGCCATTCCTCCCGTCCGAAGCGGGACTGAAAGGTTGTCATGTAATCGTCTTTTGACAGGCCAAGGCGTTTTGCCAGCAGCCGCGACGTCTTGTGGCACTCACAATGATACGGGTCACCCTTTTTCAGGTACTTCAAGGGAACACCGTGGTAGGAAAGAATCAGCTTGTCGTTACGACCGTGCTCGTCCCAGTGTGCCTGGATGTGTTTGGCCATAGCTTCGATATAGGGCGGATAGTCCGGGTAGTGGGAAACAAACCGGAGATCGGGTATCCAGCGTCGCCGGGTGAAGTCGTGGGCGATGGCATCAAACGTGGAAGCGGATGTTGAGGCCGAGTACTGGGGGTACAGCGGCAATACCAGTAACTGGCGGACCCCCTGAGCCTGCATTTCATCCAGCACCTTGGAAATACCCGGATTACCATAGCGCATGGCAAAACCAACCACTATATTGTTGCCGTGCTTCGCCTGTAACTCCCTGCGAATACCCTCTGCCTGCTTCGCCGTATGGGTCAGAAGGGGAGACCCATCAGGTTGCCACACGCTGGCATAGGCTTTGGCAGACCGGCTGGGCCGTATCCGCAGAATAATGCCATGCAGGATCAGCCACCAGATCGGGCGTGGTACTTCTACGACGCGAGGGTCCCAGAGAAACTCCCCCAGGTAGCGGCGCAATGCTGATGAAGTGGGGGCATCCGGGGTCCCCAGGTTGGTGATCAATACTCCGATCTTTTCCGGGTGATCATGACGAAAATTGGCGGTACCCTTGTACTGCATGGTGCTGGATCCTGGTAGCGTTTGTGTCCGGACGAAAGGTGACTCAGGACTTCTTCGTTGCCTGCTCAGCCATTCTTGGAGCCAGGCCGCCGATATCATAGCCGGCGCTGCGGGCTTTGCTGATGATGTCCTGCGCCGGTGTGGAGCGGGCGGAGCTCAGAGCCCAGAGAACAGTACAGCGTGTTCCCGAGCGACAGAAAGCCAATACGGGTTTTTCCGCCTCCCGGATCATTGCCTCGAACCGGTCCACGTCATTATCGAGAATGTTGCCGGACTCCACCGGAAGATAAACCCATTCCATACCCCTTTCCCGGGCAGCGGCTTCAATGTCAGCCATGGCGGGTTGCCCCGGCTCTTCGCCGTCTGGCCGGTTGGCCACGAGGGTTCTGAAGCCGAGTTTTGCTGCCTCGGCTATGTCGTCTACCGACAACTGAGGGGCCACTGAGATCGTCTCATCAATGCGTCTGATGTCCATTCAAGATCCTCTGATCAGTCATGAAAAGCCAATGCATAATGCCATAGTGAGCCCCCGGTGTCAGAGGGGGCAGCGGTGTCGTGAGGCGTTATTTCAGTTCCTGGCCCGGTTTTTCTCGATTACCTCGAACAGACCCATTCCAGCGACCATGGCCACCACAAACACCAGTGCGCCCGATTTCCCGGCCCCCAGTGCGACCAGTCCTGGCCCCGGACAGAAGCCTGCCAGCCCCCAGCCGGCACCGAACAGCAAGCTGCCAATGACGAGCCGCTTGTCGAGCCGGTCTGAAGCAGGCAAACGCATATCGAAGCCCAGAAAGGAAGTGGTGCGTTGTTTGGCCACGGTAAAGGCAAACAGGCCCACAAGAATGGCACCGCCCATAACAAAAGCCAGCGAAGGATCCCACTGCCCGGCAATATCGAGGAATCCGAGCACTTTTTCGGGATTGGCCATACCACTGACGAGCAGACCAATACCAAACAGAAGGCCGGCACCAAAGGAAGCAAGATTGAATTTCATGGCTCAGGCTCCTGTTATCAGATGACGGATGATAAAAACGGTAACGAAGCCGGCAACCATGAACGTCAGCGTTGCAACCAACGAACGTGCGGATAACCGGGACAGACCACAAACGCCATGGCCGCTGGTACAGCCGGATCCATAGCGCGTACCGATGCCCACTAACAGTCCCGCCGCCACAAGGACCGGGTAGCTCGCTTTGATTTCAATGGGTGGCAGTTCCGCAGTCATCATCCATAGCAGGGGAGCGGCAAGCATGCCCGCCAGGAAAGCAATACGCCAGAGCACGTCCCGCTTCTGTGGTACCAGCAAACCACCAAGAATTCCGCTGATACCGGCAATTCGCCCATTCAGTAAAATGAACCCGGCTGCCGACAAACCAATAATGATTCCGCCCGCCAAAGCCGACCACGGGGTGAAATTATCCCATGCGATTTCAATCATGCAGCGCACCCTCTTGATTGAAGTTTGAAGCGATAGATCTATAGATATACCTTTCGGTAATAACTATATATCTAAATTGAAGCATAAAAAAGCCCGGCGCTAATGGCCGGGCAGAGGCGTGCGAGTAGTATCCATGAAAGACTTCCAGACAAACCGGCATCAGCAGGGATACCGGTACAGTGAAGTATTGACCATATTTTGAACACTTCAAGCCAGCGAACGATTCGTTTGATCACATTTTTTCATATTGAATGTGTGCTTATACTAAAGCCGCTCGTAGTGCGGGTTTCAGGCCAACCCTGTAAAAGCAGTTACGGAAGATTTCCGGTTGCTGACTGAAATCCGGGGGCTGCTGTAATACAATCGTTGGCTACAGAGAGTCCATGTCCTCCGAGGTTTTGCATGTCTGATGAAAACGGGAACAAGCCCGAAAACGACGAACAACTGGCAGGTAAGATCAAGGGGTCTGCAAGGCAGATCTGGCTTGCCGGGCTGGGAGCCTATACCAAGGCAGAAGAAGACGCCGGCAAGTTCTTTGAGCGCCTGGTCCAGGAAGGCGAACAGCTGGAAAGCAAAACGCGTGGCGTGGTGGAGAAGCACGTTCGTTCGGTGGAAGACCGGGTAGGGGATGTGCGTGACAAGGCCACTGGCACGTGGGACAGGCTTGAGCACCTGTTTGATGAGCGGGTTTCCGGTGCACTGCGACGTCTCGGCATCCATCGGCGCGAAGAAATTGAAGCGATGGAACGCCGGATACAGGCGCTCGAAGCGGAGCTCATCAGGCTACGGCAAGAATCCCAGGACCGTTCCGAAGAGGAATAACCGGTCACGAGAGCGGGGGGAGGTCAGAGATACTCCCGACTCATCAGATAAATCTGCTCTTTTTCCTCAGGCGCCAGATAGGGCAGCAGCAGGTACATCATCTGGTAGACACCACGGCCGGGGTCCATGGATTCCCGGTCTTCCAGGTGTGACAGGCTGTCGAAGCTGCTCCAGTAACAAGCGGTCAGGGTCAGCTGGTCGCACAGGGCGCTCAGCTCTCCGTCCGTGATCTCCATAATGCCCTGGCGCCGAAAACTCTCACAGATCGTCCTGAAACCACTGGTTTTCTTTTTGAGTATGCGGCGGAAACGGGTCTGCAGTTGATCGTATCTCGACAGTACATTCACCAGGTCCTGGTACAGGAAACGGTAACGGGCAACGGATTCGAACAGCAGATGCAGGAAAAAACTCTGCTGGTCCAGGCTGATATCGGCGTCTCCAGGCACTGCCAGGAGGTCGAGCATCTCGTGCTCGTAACGGCTGAACAACTCTCCGACAATGTCGCCTTTACTCTTGAAATGGTAGTAAAGATTACCGGGAGAAATGTCCAGCTCGTCAGATATCAGCAGGGTCGTGACGTTGGGCTCTCCAATGCTGTTGAACAGCATCAGGCTGGCTTCCAGAATGCGGTCGCGGGTTTTAATTTTTTTCATGACGCGGCCTGAAAGAGGATCAGATGTCGAAGCTGGCCCACACCGGACAATGGTCCGACGGCCGCTCCATGGCACGAATGTCGTAGCTCACCCCGGCTTCCTTAGCCTTGGGGAGAAGGTTGTCACTGGCCATGATCAGGTCGATTCTCAGGCCCCGGCGCGGGTCCCGCTCAAACCCTTTACTGCGATAATCAAACCAGCTGAAGGTGTCGGACTCCTGGGGGTGCAGATAGCGGAATACATCGGTAAACCCGCGACCCTCCACCTGTCCGAGCCATTCCCGCTCTTCCGGAAGGAAACTGCACTTGCCCGTGCGCAGCCAGCGTTTGGCATTGTCGGCACCGATGCCTATATCCAGGTCGGTGGGGGAAATGTTCATGTCGCCCATCACCACTATCTGGTTGCCAAACGCCTTGAGCTCGTCCAGATAACGCATCAGGTCGGCATAAAACTTCTCTTTGGCCGGGAACTTCACGGGATGGTCCCGGCTTTCACCCTGAGGGAAATAGCCGTTAATTACTGTCAACTTCTGCCCATTCACGGTGAAGTGGCCCGTTACCAGTCTGCGCTGGGAGTCTTCCCCGTCCCACGGATAACCTTTCTGAACGCTGTCCGGTTCCTGGCGCGATAACAGGGCGACACCGTAATGGGTTTTCTGGCCGTGAAAGTGAACGTGGTAACCCAGCTCCCGGATAGCCTCCACCGGGAAATGCTCGTCGCTCACCTTGGTTTCCTGGAGTCCGATGACATCCGGGTTGAACTCTTTGATGACGGCCTCAAGCTGGTGTAGCCGGGTGCGGATACTGTTGACGTTGAAGGAAACGAACATCATCGGCGGAAACTCTCTGTCGTAGATATGTCGGAAAGCAGAAAGTCTATCATAACAGGCCGGGGTGTCCGCGTTGGCTGTGAGGACGGATTCAGCGGGTCAGTTCACAATCCGGGGTGGTTTCCACGCTATAG
>JAWWAM010000220.1:0-5231 GCA_033721715.1 Marinobacter sp. | reverse complement strand
GTTGCCCATCCGGTAGGCTATCTGGCGCTAGCGATATTTGGACTGGCTTACATTCTGGTGATGCTGGAGGAGCGGATCCACCTGCGCAAATCCAAGCCTATGTTGATTGCCGCCGGACTGATCTGGGTGCTGGTGGCCATTACCTATCGGGTATCCGGAGCCAATGGCGAAGTGGAGGAGGCGATCCGTCACAATTTCCTGGAATATGCCGAACTGTTCTTCTTCCTGCTGGTGGCGATGACCTACATAAACGCCATGCTTGAGCGCGGCGTTTTTGATCAGTTACGGATCTGGCTGCTGGGCAAGGGTTACGGTTACCGGCGCCTGTTCTGGATTACCGGAATCCTGGCGTTCTGTATCTCGCCGGTAGCGGACAATCTGACAACAGCACTGATCATGTGTGCGGTGGTGATGGCGGTGGGCCGGGACAGCGCTGCTTTTGTTTCACTTTCCTGCATCAATATCGTGGTGGGTGCCAACGCGGGGGGTGCGTTCAGCCCGTTTGGTGATATCACCACGTTAATGGTATGGCAGAAAGGCATTCTTCCATTCCAGGATTTTTTCCAGCTCCTGCTGCCGTCAATGGTGAACTTTCTCGTGCCGGCTGCCCTGATGCATTTTGCCCTGCCGAAGGGGCAGCCGTCCTCGCCTGAATCCTACGACAACGTCATTCGTCCGGGCGGTCTGGTGATCTGCGCGCTGTTCCTGCTGACCATCGCCACCGCCATCAGTTTTCACCAGTTCCTGCATATTCCTCCGGTATTCGGCATGATGACGGGGCTGGGGTACCTGAAGGTTTTTGGTTTTTACCTCAAACGCCACGAGGAGTACCACTGGAACGAAAGCTTTGAAACGCCTCCCGGAGACAGTTCGGGCGATCGGACACAGGGGCGTCGTGCCTTTGACGTCTTTTCCCACATTGCCCGCTCGGAATGGGATACGCTGTTCTTCTTCTACGGAGTCATCATGGCGGTTGGTGGCCTGGGCTTCATTGGTTACCTGAGCATGATGTCAGCCACACTGTACGGCGACCTGGGGCCTACCTTCGCCAACGTCATGATCGGGGTGATATCGGCATTGGTGGACAATATCCCGGTGATGTTTGCGGTACTGACCATGAACCCGGCAATGCCGGACTTTCAATGGTTGCTGATTACCCTGACGGCAGGCGTTGGCGGCAGCCTGTTGTCGATAGGTTCAGCCGCCGGTGTCGCCCTGATGGGGCAGGCGAGGGGGCAGTATACCTTCCTCAGCCACCTGAAATGGACACCGGCAATCGCCCTGGGCTATGGCGCAAGTATCTGGGTGCACTTCATGATTAATGGCTGAGATCCCGCGGGGGCTGGAAGCCGGCAAGGCCACCTGCCTCCAGCAACTCCGCAAACCGTATGGTCGTCAGATCCATTCCGGGCGCTCCGATCACCTGCACATTGAAGGGCAATCCTTCCTTCGTTCTGCCAATGGGTACCGAGGTTGCGGGCAGGCCCAGCAGGGTAGCCAGGGCAATCCAGCAGAACTGGTCCATATAGGCGCGGGGTTGGCCGGCGACGGTAATCTGCCGTTTGAAAACCGGGTGGGTGTGATCGTGGCGAATTGCCGTCGTGGGCGTAACCGGGGTCAGCAGAACATCGAATTCCTCAAACAGCGTCGTGATTTCCGCCCGCATTTTCTCCCTGGTTTCGTTCCATGCCATCCACTGGTAGACGGGTTGGTTTACTCCGCGGCCATATTCGCCGATAAAGGCCGTCACCGGCCCGAACAGATGGAGCCATTTTTCCAGCCGGGCGATCCACTTCATTTGCCGCCGCTGGGCCGGCTTCATGGAGGTACTCAGCAGGCTGCCCAGCAGGTTGAAATAGACCGGCAGGACGTGCTCCAGGTTCAACAGGTTGTGATGTGCTTCGGCTACCAACGCGCCCCGGTTTTCCAGGTCGCGGCCCAGTTGCTTGTAGCCGGTGACCAATTCATCATCGACCGGGCATAGGGGGTCTTTCAGCCAGAGCCCTACACGGGCCTGTTCCAGCGATTCCATGGCTACCGGAGCCATGGCCAGTTGCCAGCTGGTGCGTTCCCGCTCTCCAGGGCCGGCGATCACGTTCAGCAGCAGTTCCAGGTCCCTGGCTGAACGTGCCAGTGGCCCGCCCTCGGCCAGGTCGGGGCGCGATTCGGCGCCTGGAGGTCCCGGAATATGCCCGCGGAAAGAGACCAGTGCCCGTGATGGCTTGTGGCCGAAAATGCCGCAGAAGTGGGCCGGAGTGCGGATGGAACCGGCCAGGTCACTGCCCACTTCCAGAGGTGTCATTCCCGCTGCCAGCGCCGCGGCGGCGCCACCGGAGGAGCCGCCGGGGGTATAGGCCGGGTTGTGGGGATTATTGGTGACGCCAAAGAGCTTGTTGTAACTCTGAAGATCGGTGGCGTAGATAGGGACGTTGGTTTTTCCCAGGATGATGGCGCCGGCATCTTCCAGCCGCTTGACCACATCGGCATGCTTGTCCGGTATGTGATTTTTCAGCGCCGGGGCACCTGCGGTACAGGCCATGCCCGCCACTTCCCAGGTGTCCTTGAGGGTGAGGGGCAAGCCGTGCAGAGGCCCGCCAGCTTCCCCCCGTGCCAGGGCTTCGTCCGCCTTCCGGGCGCTTTCCAGCGCATTCTGTTCATCCAGTGTCACCACAGCGTTAATGGTGCCGTTGTGCTGTCGGATTCTGTCCAGGAAAGCCCGGGTAACTTCCAGGCTGGTTAGCTTGCCGTCCTTGAGGTCGCTAACCAGTTCGGTGGCGGAGCGGTAATGCAATGGGTTCATTGTGTCCTCGTTATTGTTTTCCGGTACGGATCAAGTCAATTCAGATCGCCAGTGCTTGACCTTCACCTGAGATTTCACAGCGTCCAGTATCTCGATGATCAGATTGATCAGCGCTTCGTTGGGAGCCTCTTCCCTGCCATGTTCATCCGGCGATGGCAGAAATACATTCACAATGTCTTCAATAAAAGCATGGTTGGAGGCCGATGCCAGGTCCTCGAGAATCTGGTGGATAACATCGGCCACAATGTCTCCAACAGCATCCTCCAGGGTTTCCTGAATGGTGGGCCCCACTACCGGCAGGTATTTCAGCCGTGACAGTTCGAGATTCTGCTTGAGGGCATTGTCCACGCGGGTTTCCAGGTAACTTCGCAGGGCGCCGCGATTGGGCACGTAGCCTTCCTGCGCCGCTTCCGCCACGCGTTGTGAAATCCAGTCCGAGAGCATGTCCCGTCTGGGATAGAGTATGTCGTTCTGAATGCGGTCAAACAGGGGGGAGCCGCGACGGATTTCTTCCTGGGCGCCGGAGAGTACCTTGATGACGATCCGGTCGGAGAGCTCTTCCATGAAGGCTTCGTAGTAGAAGTTGAAGAACTGGAAGGTTCGGGTCTGGGTGAAGTCGATAACCTTGTACTGGTGCAGACGGTAGACAATGGAGATCACCCGCAATATCCGCAGGAAGCGGAAGCTGCCGACGGGAATGCAGCCTACGATGTCGTACCAGTGGATGAAGGGGTAAAAATACCAGCGGTCATACACCTTTGCCTTGATGGCGTAGCCCCAGCGTACGACGAACTCGGTCAGAAAAATGCCGACAAAGATGAGGTCGTAGAAGATGAAGTTTTCGTGGATGGGGTGGTAGAGGTCTTTTATGACCGGGGCATTTTCTTCCAGCAGGTTCTGGATGGCGACGAAGTTGTAGATGGAGTCGAAGATGATGAAGGCCAGGTTGATAATGAGCAGGCCCAGCATCAGGAAGTCTATGACGAACCAGATGAGTTGGTGGCTGGTTTTCAGGTTTTCTCGGTTTACTTTCAGCATTCAGTTAATCATGCCTTCTAGACTGCGTGTTTGGCGCCTGCGGCGGGTGTATCACTTCTCCCCAGACACGCCGTGAACCCATCCATGGGGGCTCGGCATTGCCATCCATGGCAATGCACGGTCTGGGTAAATGTGATACACCCGCCGCGATCAGGCACTGAGTTGCCCGCCGTGGTGCTGCGGGAAACGTGTTGCACTTGCCTGATTTTCCGACGCTTTCACACAGGTTAGCTTATTTCAGCTCCGCCGACGACTTGCCAAGTAGTCTTCTTGCGATGATCAGCAACTGGATCTGTTGGGTGCCTTCGAAGATGTCGAGGATTTTGGAGTCCCTGGCCCATTTTTCCAGCAGTTCGGTTTCACCGTAGCCGAGGCTGCCGCAGAGTTCGACACAGCGCAGGGTGATCGCGTTGCCAACACGGCCGGCTTTGGCTTTGGCGATGGAGGCTTCCTTGGAGTTGGGCAGGCCGTTGTCCGCCATCCAGGCGGCACGGAGGGTGAGCAGTCGGGCGGCTTCCAGTTCGGCTTCCATCAGTTGGAGTTCGCGGGTGACGGCGGGTTGGGTCCAGGTCTGGTGGTGGTATTCCAGGTCAACGCCGGTGAGGGCGATGAGTTCGCGGGTTTTTTGCAGGGCGGCGCTGGCGACGCCGATGGCCATGCCGGCGACGACAGGGCGGGTATTGTCGAAGGTTTGCATGGCCCCAGCGAAGCCTTTTTCGACACTGATGTCGGGGTCGCCCAGGAGGTTTTCCCGGGGTACACGGCAGTTGTCGAAGCGGATGGCGGCGGTGTCGGAGGCGCGGATGCCGAGTTTTTTCTCCAGGCGTTCGACGGTCATGCCGGGCGTGCCTTTTTCCACCACGAAGGATTTGATGGCGGCGCGGCCCTTGTTGCGGTCCAGGGTGGCCCAGACTACGACGGCGTCAGCGCGTTCGCCGGCAGTGACATAGATTTTCTCGCCGTTGATAACGTAGTGGTCGCCGTCCTCGGTGGCAGTGGTGCGGATGGCGGCGGAGTCAGAGCCGGCGCCGGGTTCGGTGATGGCCATGGCCGCCCATGTGTTGCCAAGGCGGGCCAGTTGCTCGTCGTTGGCAACGGCAGCGATGGCAGAGTTGCCCAGGCCCTGGCGGGGGATGGACAGCGCCAGCCCCACATCGCCCCAGCAGAGTTCGGTCAACCCCAGCACGGTTTTCATGTTGATGCCGTTGCGGTTGCCAGCGCCCCCGTTGCTGTCGGAACGGGCGAGCTTTCCGGCACCAGTACCACCATCGGCCGCGCCGTCATTCATGCCGTCCATGATGGAGGCGAACATGTCCAGTTCCCTTGGGTATTCGTGCTCCGCCAGGTCATATTTGCGGGAGATCGGACGGAACACTTCCCGGGCGACTTGTCG
>JAWWAM010000219.1:0-5248 GCA_033721715.1 Marinobacter sp. | reverse complement strand
TATTCAGCCCCTTGTTTTCCATCGCGCCCATGTTGAAGTCATCCACTGCCACGATCATGAAGATATCCAGATCGTACTCGCGGCCATACACCTCTTCGTCCCAGCGCATGGAACGCTTCAGGGAGTCCATGGCGTGCTCGCATTTCTCGGCATTTCGTGGTTCAACGTACATACGCAGGTCGATGTCCCGTCCGGACACGGTGTGGAAGCTGTCCCGTTTTTCCACCAGGTCACCGGCTACCAGGGCAAACAGATAGGACGGCTTGGGGAACGGATCCTCCCAGGTCACAAAGTGCCTGCCGTCGTCCAGATCGCCCTTTTCAACATCGTTGCCATTGGACAGGAGGATTGGATACCTGGCCTTGTCGGCCTCGATGCGTGTGCGGAAACGCGCCATGACGTCCGGGCGGTCGGGGAAGTAGGTAATACAGCGGAAACCCTCGGCCTCGCATTGGGTACAGAACATGCCTGAAGACTGGTAGAGACCTTCCAGGCGGGTGTTCTTGTGGGGTTCGAGCCAGGTCACCACGCCCAGCTCAAAGCTGTCAGGCACTTCATGAACCACCAGTTTGTCGACGCGGTCCTCAAAGGCGTCTTTTTCCAATTCACGACCATCCACGCTGAGCGATTCCAGAGTGGTCAGGGTATCGCCATTGAGCTCAAGACTTTTGTCGGCGCTGTCACTCTCAGGATTGCGGCGCATGGACAAGACGCTGTGTACCCTTGCCCCGTCCTCGAACAGTTCGAAACGCAGATCCACGTGGTCCACCAGAAAAACGGGGACGCGATAATCTTTCAGATAAATGGTCTGTGGCTGACTGGTACGCATTCGCTTTCTCCAGAAATTGTGAGGTCTGTGTCAGTTCTTCGGATAGACCCGGAAGCGGACTTCGTAACCGGTGTACTTACGTATGTTGATGACGCCTGTGTCGAGGATGAGGTACTGGCCCTTGATGCCCTGAAGCACGCCTTCCGCAGTGGGCGTTTTGTCCAGATTATGGGTTTTGATCTTCTGGGGCCAGATCTGAACCGGATAACTCAGTGCAAGGCTGTCTTCCTCGACAATTCTGATGGCATTTTCACCATGGATCGCCTGCAACCCGGCCAGGTCATCGGCTATCAGGCCGAGCATGCGACGCCGCTCCTCGACCAGGTCCAGCTCTGGCACGTCGCCCTTCAGCATGGCCCGCCAGTTGGTGCGGTCCGCTACATGATTCTTGCAGGCCACCTCCACAAAGCCGGCCTGCTGGCGCGTGGCCACCCTCACCATGGGAATGGCATCAACAGCGCCCTGATCAATCCAGCGGGTGGGCACCTGCGAGCCTCTGGTGATTCCGACTTTCAGCCCCGAGGAGTTGGCCAGATAGACCACGTGTTCCGTCATACAGTGGATTTCACCCCACTCAGGTTCGCGGCAGGTCCCTTCGTGGTAATGACATTTTTCCGGGCTCATGATGCAACTGTCGCACGCTGCCAGTTTGCGAAAACAGGGATAACAGTAGCCCTGACTAAAACTTTTGCTGGTTTTACGGTCGCAGTGAATACAGCGTATCACGCCATCAAAATCGAGCTGTAACGGAAAACCAACCATCTCGTTCAGAGGAACCCGGGTATCCCCTACCCGGATGGTATAGCTGACCGGGCTACCAGGCTCTGCCGGCATCTTGCGAAGGCGGCCGGTAACATCAACCAGTGTGGTCAAGACTTCACCTCAAAGAACTGGTCAGAGTCTGTCGCACCATTAGCCGAGCTTCCGGCTGTGCGGGCCACACTCGGGTCACAGGCAGTCCCGGCTTTCTTTCCACGATCGAGATACCCGACTCTTTCTTCCATAGGGATCTGGTGGTGATCCTCGTAATAGATTACTGCCTCCATGCAGATCGAACGCTGTTCGTCGCTCAGTTTGCGGCCGTCTGGCCACTTGCCCAACTCCAGGGCCTGCTTGAGGCTCTGATAGACCGCCGGATCCAGCCGCTTGATCAGCTCTTCGTATGTCATTTCGCTCTCCAGTCACTATCTCCAATCACTATCCACCCTCCAATCACTATCCATCCGCTTTAAAAAGTGCTTGAAGCCGTTGACAACAATAAACGATAATGATTATCATTAACTCGCCAAATGACGAGGTCGTGTTCATTTGGTCTCTCTCATCAGGAGCTAAACGCTCTTTTCATGCCCCGCGATTTCGCGGGGCTTTTTTTGGTACCGGCAAAATCGCTGCCAGGCCCAGGCCCGCCACAAAGCCACCCAGATGAGCCTCGTTCGCCATTCGCCCCAATCCCAGCATCTCGGGCAAAGGTGTGAATCCGATGACCATCCAGGCCACCGCAAAGGTCACCAATGCAGGAGGGAACTGGAATCGGGGAACCCGTCGCTGGGCGAGCCAGCAATAGCCAAGAATGCCGTAAACAACGCCGGACAATCCGCCGAATAACGGGCCGGAAACTATGTACTGCAATCCGTTGGACAGCAAGCTGGTGAACACCACAAGCACCAGGAGACGGACACGGCCATCAAACCACTCCACCTGACTGCCCAGGAACCAGAGCATGACCGAATTGAAGATAATATGAGTCCAGCTGAAATGCAGAAAATCCGGGGTAAACAGCCGCCAGAACTGGCCGCTCGCCAGTGTAGAAGACAGGGCCTGAACACGCTCCGCCATGCTGCCCCATTCGTAAAACCGGGGGTCCACAAACATCAGCACCGTAGATAGCTGATTCTGCCCCATGGCCGTGACCCAGGCCATCAGCAACGCCAGCAGAATCATCCCCAGCACGAGGGGTGCGTGCCGTGGTGACGGCTGCCAGCGGCCCCCCACAAACACCGGTGACCGGGCCGTGGTGTTCACTGCCTGCTGGATTTCGGGTTCGCTCAGAAAACGCTCAAGGGCCTGAAGAACTGGCTCCGTATGCTCCGGGTTATCCAGCCAGAGTACCTGGTATCCACCCTCCTCGGTGATCCGGTGCCCCACTCCCTGCTCCTTCAGCCAGCGACTGAAGCCTGCCAGGTTCACCGTAGTGTCGATCTGCTTGATCCGGTACACAGGCTACCTCGCTACGCTGTCTTCGCTGGTGGGATATTCCGGTTGCTCCGGGCGCTCAACATCCACCCAGACAAACTTGTCACGGGACAGCGTGCGTTCACCATCCAGTCGATAAGCCACCAGCTTGCCATATTTGACGGCACTGAAATCGATACAGGCAACGTTGTGCTTGAGGGGCGCGGGCTCTCCTTCCATCCAGTAATGTCCTACAAACACCGGCGGCGCCGAGGCCGGGTAGCTGATGAGCTGGCTTCGTTCAGCATCGGTCAGCTCGCGACATGCGACCTCTGCCGGTAGCGGGTCCGGTTGGAAAACCACGTCGGCATAGGTTTCAGGGTTGTCGGCCCAGAACTTGGTGCGGAAAAACTCCCGTACATAACCGTCCTTGCCGGTAATCTTTACCCCTGGGGGCAACCGCAGGTCAGTGCCGCGCAGGAGTGTATCCATCACCTGGCCGGCGAAAGACTCAATGGCAGCAGAGGCATGAAGGAAATCCTCGTCGATACACGCCCCACCCTGACTTTCCTTGAATTTGTTGATCAGGTCGCTGTCCCAGCAGGCATGCACTGCACGAAAGTCCGGCTCATCTATAAACAGCGGGATGGTATAGAACCATTCGAGAAATTCGTTCCACTCGTGGGGGTGATGCTCGAACTGCTCAAGTGTTTCGCGGATCAGCCGGTCGTGGCGAGCGTTGTGTTCACGCAGAAACTTCTTGCCACTGCCTGGCCGGGCGCGGGTGCAGTAACCGAGGGCGTTGTACTCATGGTTGCCCATGACGATGCGGGCAGAGCCATGTTCAACCATGTCCCTGACCAGATGCAGGGCTTCGCGAATGCGCGGGCCCCGGTCAATGATATCGCCGATAAAAATGGCCTGTCGCCGTGCATGCTCGTAAACGCCGTTTACCTTGCGGTACCCCATCTGCTTCAGCAGACGTTCCAGAGTATGTGCGCACCCGTGAATATCGCCAATTATGTCGTAGCCGCGGCTTGCGGATCTTGCCTGTTCGTCCATGTTTTTAACTCGCTGAAATCTCACTGGCCCAGCCCAGCTTATCCCGGCATGTGGCGTAAAAATTGTGATCCGCAGGGTGAATAAGGCGGATCTTGAAGGGCTTCTTGGTGATGCGAATGATATCGCCAGGTGCGCAGGCGATATTCATCTGGCCATCGAAACTGATCTGTGGATAGGTTTCGTTGGTCTCTCCGATCACCAGTTTGATCTCGCTCTTGCCGTCTACCACGATGGGGCGACTGCTCAGGGTGTGCGGAAACATGGGCACCAGCACAACCGCATCCAGCTTGGGATGCATGATCGGACCACCCGCTGACAGCGAGTAGGCGGTCGAGCCTGTAGGAGTGGACACAATAAGCCCGTCTGACCGCTGGCTATATACGAAATGTCCGTCAATATACAGATCGAACCCGATCATCCGGGTAGATTTGCCGGGATGGAGCACCACATCGTTCAGTGCCGTGCCAAAGCCAAGGGGCTGGCCATTACGCTCTACATGGCCATCCAGAAGAAAGCGCGTCTCTTCGATGTACTCGCCTTGCAAAACCTTGCCCAGTCGTTCCTCAAGATCGGACGGGGATATGTCCGTCAGGAAGCCAAGGCGGCCCCGATTAACTCCCAACAGCGGGATCTTCGATTTAGCCAGCTCCCTGGCTGCGCCAAGCAGGCTGCCGTCGCCGCCGACCACAATCACCAGATCACAGATTTCTCCCAGAAGCTTTTTGCTTGCTACCTGCAAACCATGGCCCGGCAACATGCTTGCCGTGTCTTCCTCGATAATCACGTGGTAATGGTTGTTCGTCAGGTATTGTTTGAGCTGACGCAGCGACTCGACCACCTTCACACTGCCCATGCGGCCAATCACGCCAATGTTTCTGAATTGATCCATGTAGCTTCCTGTGGATATCTGTATGGGCCGGGATCAAACTCGCGAATCTCCCGGGCACGTCTGGAAGACCATAGTAACGAAATACGGCCGGATTCTGAAAAAAGATCCCGCTCAGGACAGAGCTACAACGTTAAATCTCACTCGGTGGGCTGGTGCTTTTCGCAGCGGTCATCGATCCCCGCCCGGAAGTCGGCGGGCTGGCTGACACGCATTACCGGTTCGTCACAGACGGTTCCGTCCTCGTGCTGGTGGTGACAGACAGGTTTCTCGTAATGCTCCAGCCACTCTTTGTAGGC
>JAWWAM010000218.1:0-5271 GCA_033721715.1 Marinobacter sp. | reverse complement strand
GTTCCCCGGCGACGCGGAGATGGTTTACAAGATTAACCAGAAGGATAACGTCCCCCTGCAGACTTACCTGGGTGTGGCCGGCATGCCGGGCCGTACCGGTTATTGCGGCCTGATGTACGTGGGTAAGCCGAAAGCCGGGGAAACGGTGGTGGTATCCGCAGCGTCCGGCCCTGTAGGGACTGTAGTGGGCCAGACGGCAAAGAAGGAAGGTTGTCGCGCGGTCGGTGTAGCCGGTGGCCCGGAGAAATGCCGCTATGTGGTGGAGGAACTGGGCTTTGATGCCTGTGTCGACTACAAGGCCGGCAATCTGGAAGCAGACTTGAAAGCAGCCTGCCCCGATGGCATCGACATCTACTTCGAAAACGTTGGCGGTGCCGTCACCAGAGCGGTAGCGCCTCTTCTGAACCCCGGCGCGCGGGTACCCATTTGCGGCTTTGTGTCAGCCTACAACGCGGAAGACATGAACTCGGTGGAAACGCCCTTCCACGTGCTCAAAGCGCTGGACCCGGTGCCGGAACACCGCTTCTTCCTGGTAACCGAGTGGCAGGACAAGCACCAGGAAATTACCAACATCCTTGCGGACCGCATTGCCTCCGGCGAACTCAAATACCGCGAGACCATCGCCGAAGGCCTGGAAAACGCCCCGGAAGCCTTCAAAGGCATGCTGAAAGGCAAGAACTTCGGCAAGCAGTTGGTGCACATCGCCGACTGATCCGGTGCCGGGAACCTCCAGGGAAGGAGGTTTAACCGGCTACCTGCAGCAAGACCTTTCCAATATTGCGGTTTTCCGCCACATAGGACATGGCTTCACCGGCCTTTTCGATGGGCCAGGAACTGTCGATCACGGGATCAATCTGTCGGGCGCTGAGCAGCGGCCAGACGTTCTGGTATAAAGCGCTCATAACGTCGCCCTTGTCGGCCACTGACCGTGATCGCAGTGTTGATCCGATCAGGCGATGGCGTTTCACCAGCATCAGCCCCAGATCCACTTCGGCCATGCGGCCACCCATCAGGCCGATGAGTATGATCCGGCCATCCATATTCAACACTTTCTGGTCTTCGGCGATGTAATTGCCACCTACAGGGTCCAGTACCATGTCGACCCCGCCCCAGGATTTTATGGCGTCGACAAACGAGCCGTCCTTGCGATTCCATACGCCACTGGCGCCAAGTCTTTTGCAGATTTCAAGCTTGTCGTTGTCACCGGCGGTGGCGAATACCGGGTTACCCAGCGCGGTTGCCAGCTGTATGACCGCCGTACCCAAACCACTGGCAGCGGCGTGAACCAGTACCTTTTCACCGGGCTTGAGCGCGGCTTCGTGGTATAGATTCAGCCAGGCGGTGGCAAACACTTCCGGGATCGCCGCAGCCTCTTCCAGGCTGTACCCCTTCGGAATCGGCAATACCTGAACTGCCGGCACGACCACATGAGTGGCATAACCACCGCCTGTGAGCAGGGCGCAAACCGCGTCACCGGGCTTTAGATGACCCACGCCCTCACCCACTTCGGAGATGGTTCCGCTGACTTCCAGGCCCAGGATATCGGAAGCACCGGGTGGTGGCGGATATACGCCGGCCCGCTGCATCAGGTCCGCACGGTTGATGGCGGTCCACGCAATATCAATAGCCACATGATTCTCAGGCACGTCGGAAGGGATGTCATAGGCCTCCCAGCTTAATGTGTCGCCACTGACCTTGATGGCTCTCATCATCTGCGCTTACTCCATATTTTGAGTCAGGCTCAGCATACCGTCAGCTGGCCCAGAGTTGCACTGATCACTTTGTAATATTTCTTGTTCAGCTCGCTGAGCCGCCAGGCTTGCGGCACGCAGGCCTCTGGAGACTGCTGCAACCACTGGCGCAGCAGACCGGCTGCGGCCTCGGCTTCAGCCGCCGGATCCTCAGGATAACTGGCGTAGCGTTGTTGCGCCGGCACATACTCGGGATAAGCCAGCCTGTCCGGCGCCAACGCCACGCAGCCGCACGCCATGGCTTCCAGCACAGACAACCCCTGGAAATCATGAAGGGCGGTAGAGATAACCACATCCGCTTCCGCCAGCAGGCAATCATAGTCCGCCCGGCTTTCCAGGAATCCCCAGTGAACAATACACTCACGGTATCGCTCGTGTATCAGATTGAATGCTTCAGGCCGATTACGGAATTGTTCACCCACAACGCTCAGCCGGAAGTCCTGGCCCGCTGCCGACAAAGCGTCCAGCAAACGCAGCAGCCGGTCCGGTGCCTTGTCGTATTCCCAGCGATGATTCCACAACAGATGGGGGCATTGTGCGTTGAAGGATTCTGTTCTCTCCCGAAACAGTCGGTCCTCAATAGGCACAGGAACCACATGGGATTTTTCGCGAATACTGCTGATCAGACCGGCAGGAAGTCCATCAGGCATCCTTTCCAGAAAACGGTAAGCCCCCTCCAGAAAACTGTCGCGGTTCCAGGCGCTGTTAAACAACACCTGGTCAGCGGCGACTGCACTGTACAGGTTGACGATTTTGGGTTCGGCGCTGGAGTGCTGTCGGCCTGAATCCGGATAGGCAAACTGGTTCTCATGCATGTAGAGAATAGTGGGCGTGCGAGCCAGATGAGGATGAAAGCCTTTTAACGAGGCCAGATCCACCATGGAGGTGACGATCAGCAGGTCATACCGGGCTTTCATCGCCGGTTCCTGCAGCCAGGTCAGTGCATTTCCGCGAATCCGCCAGCGGAAAAATCGCGGAGGCAAGGCCAGCACGTCCCAGTCGAAATCCGGTTGGCTGGCAACCAGCTGTTCGCGCCAGCGCTGGTGGCTACCGGCGTCATAGGCGGATAAAAGAAGGATGCGGGGCCGACGATAAGGAGAGTGCGATGACATCCGCGCATTCTGCCATCATTCCCGGTTGGACAGCCACACACTTTGATAGGGCTTGAGCGTCAGGCTTCCAGACAGATCATCGATTTTCAGGCCGGAAATCAGATCCTGCCACTGGTCGGTGCCGATCAGATTGATGTCTCCCAGGGAGACCTGCTGAATCTCGTCAGTGATGTTGTGTATGCAGAAGATAGACTGGTCCCGGCGCATGCTCTGGCGCCAGAAGCCAAACATTTGCAGCCCGAGGTGCAGGGTGAACTGGGTGGCGTTGGGATGGAACGCCGGCTGTTTGCGGCGAATGGCTATTAGCCGCTTGAGTTCGCCGAATACCTTGTGGTGATGGCTCAGGGGGTCCGCCAGCTCGCTCTCCAGGTGATCCAGGTTCCACTGGCCACGGTTGATGGAGCGCAGACGCCCGGTGTTCTCGACCCGCTCGCGATCGTTTTCCGTGCCCAGCAGGCTGTGGATATAGAACGCGGGGATCCCTTCCAGCGCCAGCATGATGGCGTGGGCGCAAATAAAACGATGCAATTGCCAATGGTCTGCGCCCCGCTGGGCTGTTCCCTTTAACGCATCGAACAGGGCGATATTCATTTCATAGGGCTGATCCTTGCCGTCCGGAGTACGCCGGTAGGAGACCTTGCCCCCAAAGGATTCCATGGTATTGATCAGGCGCTGCTTTTCCTCTTCCGTCAGCAATCCGTCGGTCGGGCGCAGGCCCACCCCATCGTGGGAAGCAATAAAGTTGAGGTAGGTGGTGCCCATCTGGGCCGGGGGCATGCTCATCAGCCAGGTTTTGAGGTGGCGGCAGTTGCCGGTGACCAGAGTATTGATCAGCAGCGGCGGCAGTGAAAAGTTGTAGATCACATGGGCTTCGTTGGCGTTACCGAAGTAGGTCAGGTTCTCCCGGTTAGGGACGTTGGTTTCGGTAATCACCACGCCATGGGGGGTATGATGCTCGATCAGCAAGCGCAGTATCTTGATCAGCTCATGAGTTTGTTGCAGATGAATAGAAGGCGTGCCTGCCTCTTTCCACAAAAAAGCCACCGCATCCAGCCGGAAGATGGTCACGCCCCGCTCCAGATAATAGCGGATGATGCCCACAAACTCGTTCAGCACCTGGGGATTGGCGAAGTTCAGGTCCACCTGATCTTCGCTGAAGGTGCACCACACGTGACGCTCGCCGTCGTCTGTCTGAACCGCATTTAGTAGAGGGGAAGTCCGGGGCCGGACCACTGCGCTCAAATCATCCGTGGGGCGGGCTTCAAAGAAATAATCCTTGCCGGGGTCGATTCGTTTTTTGAAATTCTCGAACCAGCGGCTACGTGCGGACATGTGGTTGATCACCAGGTCTGCCATCAGTTTGTAGTTGCCGGTTATGCGCTCAATGTCCTCCCAGTCGCCGTGGGACTCGTTCACAGCCAGGTAGTCCATCACCGAGAAGCCATCATCGGAGCTGTAGGGGAAGAACGGCAGGATATGCACCGCAGATACCGTGTCCTTCAGACAGTCTTCCAGGAACTGGAACAGGGTCTGGAGAGGCTTCTCGTTATTGCGCTGGACCGTGTCTGCGTAGGTAATCAGCATCACATCGGATTCGTCCCAGTTATTCTGATGGGCCGGGGGTGCAGGCGTGCCCGGCTCCAGGCCCATGGTCTCCAGCAGCTGATCCGCCAGGGAGCCGGTATCGATAGCGGGATAAACCACGTCCAGCATGGTGGTGAGCTTGTGGTGCAGGGTGTTGCTCACTAGCGATATTCCTCGTTATCCAGTTCCACCGCTTCCAGCAGCTGTTCCTTGATGTCCGGGATGGCACTCGTGACGCGGTTCCAGCTTGGAATAAAGGGGGTGTCCATGGGGTTATCCAGGAAATAGGCCCCTGCCCTCATGACATTCTGGGCAAACAGTTCCACGGCTTTCTCTTCCTTGTGGCGGTCAAACGTGAGGCCGTTGATCACGGCGTCGCTCTGGTAGGTTTCAACAAAATCCAGCGCGATGCGGAAGTAGGCCGCCTTGATTGTACGGAACTTTTCATTGGAGAAGATTTCACCGTTGGTGGCCAGTTTTCGGAACAGGGCCTTGCTGATGTCCGTGCTCATCTTCGACAGGCCACGGCTGGCGTCTTCCGGGGACAGCTCCTGGTGCTTGTGATCGTAGGTGTCGGCAATGTCCACCTGGCACAGGCGGTTGGTGGCGTAGTTACGCTTCATTTCCGAGAGCACGCCCACCTCGAGCCCCCAGTCGCTGGGAATCCGCAGGTCATTGATCACGTCGGTACGGAAGGAGAATTCCCCGGCCAGCGGGTAGCGATAGCTGTCCAGATAATCCAGGAAATCATTAGGCCCGCAGACCTTTTTCAGGGCACGTATTAACGGCGTCACCAGCAGGCGGCTGACCCGGCCATTCATTTT
>JAWWAM010000217.1:0-5316 GCA_033721715.1 Marinobacter sp. | reverse complement strand
TCCTTTACCTTCACCATCAGGCCATCCCGCAGGATGCCGGCGTTATTGATCAGGCCATTGAGTTGCCCGAAGTCGGCCACGATGGCTTCGAAGGTTTGCTCCACGTCTTCTTCCTTCGCCACGTTGCAGACGTAGGCTTTGGCCTCGCCTCCGGCTTTCTTGCAGGCATGGACGGCTTCGTCCAGTTTCTCCTGCATCAGGTCGATCAGTGCCAGGCGGGCGCCTCTGGCGGCCAGGTATTCTGCCATGGCACGGCCCAGGCCCTGGCCTCCACCGGTAATTGCAATCACGGAATCTTGAAGTTTCATGTTTCGCCCTAAGGTAATGAATGAACAAGCGAGGCGAGTATACCAGAGCTTATTACCGCCGCCGCTACCAGACACAGTGCATCCCGGGAGGCTCTTTTGGGCGTTTTTCTCTTTCTGTTCATTGTAATGCCCATCGTCGAAATGACGATTCTGATCAAGGTGGGAACCGTCATTGGCGCCCTCAATACCGTGGGTCTGGTATTGCTGACGGCGGTTATCGGCGCAGCCCTCCTGCGGCAGCAGGGACTTGCCACGTTGTTGAAGGCCAACCAGCGACTCAACAGCGGTGAGTTACCAGCCAGGGAAGTGGCCGAAGGACTGATCCTGGCTGTGGGCGGTGCCCTGTTACTGACGCCAGGCTTTGTCACTGACACCATCGGCTTTTTGTGCCTGATTCCCGGTTCCCGTCACTGGCTTGCCGCCCAGGCGCTCAAACGTATGGTCGTTGCGGGCCGGGGCAGCAGTTTTACGTTTACCGCCGGCCAACGTGGACCCTTCGACGGACAAGGGCCTTTCAGCGGCCGCGAGAGCCCATTTGGCCGTCAGAACCCCTTCGACAGGAACGAGGACATCATCGAGGGGGAGTACCGGGATGAGACTGAGCGCGATCATCAGCGTCTGGACCATGATGATGACGATTCGCCGAAAAAAAAGTGAAAATTTTTTTCGCCAAGTATTGAAAACGAATGTGCCACCCCCACATAGGTCTCACAAGTTCGCTGCGGGCTAATAACCGCTGTAAAACAGTTGGTTAAAAGCCCCGGCTTTTAACGCAACCATCATTGCCAAACCTAACCTGACATTGGAGATATCGAGCAATGAAAATACGTCCGCTACACGATCGTGTTGTCGTGCGCCGTAAGGAAGAAGAAGAGAAAACAGCTGGTGGCATCGTTCTGCCGGGCAATGCCAAGGAGAAGCCTTCCCAGGGTGAAGTAATCGCCGTAGGTAATGGCCGTATTCTCGACAATGGCGAAACCCGCGCATTGGCGGTCAAGGTTGGTGACACCGTGGTCTTTGGCCAGTACGCCGGTAATACCGTGAAAGTTGACGGCGAAGACCTGCTCATCATGAGCGAAAACGACATTTTCGGCGTTCTCGAGTAAAGCTCGGTTACGCAGCAATCCGATTGAACGATCAAATTGGGTTTAACGAACAGGAATAGAAGACATGGCAGCAAAAGACGTTAGATTCGGTGACAGCGCCCGTAAACGTATGGTTCAGGGCGTTAACGTTCTGGCAGACGCAGTTAAAGTAACCCTGGGCCCGAAAGGCCGCAACGTGGTTCTGGACAAGTCCTTCGGCGCGCCGACCGTGACCAAGGACGGCGTATCCGTCGCCAAGGAAATCGAACTGAAAGACAAGTTCGAAAACATGGGTGCCCAGATGGTCAAGGAAGTTGCTTCCCAGACCAATGACACCGCAGGTGACGGTACCACTACTGCGACCGTTCTGGCTCAGGCCATCGTGCGTGAAGGCATTAAAGCCGTTACCGCGGGCATGAACCCGATGGACCTCAAACGTGGCATCGACAAAGCGACCATCGCTGCGGTTCAGGCCATCCGTGACCTGTCCAAGCCGTGCGACGACAGCCGTAACATTGCCCAGGTAGGCACCATCTCCGCCAACGGCGACGAGACCATCGGTCAGCTCATCGCAGACGCGATGGAGAAAGTTGGCAAGGAAGGCGTCATCACTGTTGAAGAGGGCCGTGGCCTGGAAGACGAGCTGGACGTAGTCGAAGGCATGCAGTTCGATCGCGGCTTCCTGTCCCCGTACTTCATTAACAACCAGGAAAACATGTCCACCGAGCTGGATGACCCGTACATCCTGCTGGTCGACAAGAAGATCTCCAACATCCGCGAACTGCTGCCGGTGCTGGAATCTGTTGCCAAGGCTGGCAAGCCGCTGATGATCATCGCTGAAGACATCGAAGGCGAAGCACTGGCAACACTGGTTGTGAACAACATGCGCGGTATTGTGAAAGTGGCGGCTGTGAAGGCGCCCGGCTTCGGTGACCGTCGCAAGGAAATGCTGCAGGACATCGCTATCCTCAGCGGTGGTACCGTGATTTCCGAAGAAGTTGGCCTTACTCTGGAGAACACCACTCTGGACGATCTGGGTACTGCCAAGCGCGTCAACATCACCAAGGAAAACACCACCATCATCGATGGCGCCGGTGCCCAGGGTGATATCGAAGCCCGTGTTGAGCAGATCCGCAAGCAGATCGAAGACAGCTCTTCCGACTACGACAAGGAAAAGCTGCAGGAACGTGTTGCCAAGCTGGCTGGCGGTGTGGCCGTCATCAAGGTTGGCGCCGGTTCCGAAGTGGAAATGAAAGAGAAAAAGGCACGCGTTGAAGACGCGCTGCACTCTACCCGTGCTGCGGTTGAGGAAGGCATTGTACCGGGCGGCGGCGTAACCCTGATCCGGGCTATTGCGTCCCTGGACAAGGTAGACGCCATTAACGAAGAGCAGAAGGCTGGCGTTAATATCTTGCGCCGTGCCATGGAAGCTCCGCTGCGCCAGATCGTAACCAACGCCGGTGGCGAAGCCTCCGTTGTTGTTAACAAGATCATGGAAGGCGAAGGTGCCTATGGCTATAACGCCTCTACCGAAGAGTTCGGTGACATGCTGGAAATGGGTATCCTTGACCCGGCCAAAGTGACCCGCTCTGCACTGCAGGCTGCCGCTTCTGTGGCTTCCCTGATCATCACCACCGAGGCGATGATTGCGGACGAGCCGGAAGAAGAAGGCGCCGGCGGTGGTATGCCGGACATGGGTGGTATGGGCGGAATGGGAGGCATGGGCGGCATGATGTAATGCCGGCCTGACCCGGACTGTTTCTCATTTTTTGAGGAATGGCCCCATAAACCCGTAAAAACCCCGCGTCGGTTCACACTGATGCGGGGTTTTTTGTTTTTTTGTCATGAACTTGCGAAATGGCTTTGCTAGACTCGGCAACCGGCCATTCATCTTTGTGACACTGTATGAGCGAAACCCCTGCAAAAGCCTTTCTCAGACCTGGCAAGATCTTCCTTCTGACCCTTGCCGGTGTGCTGATCTATCTGGTTGCGCTGGTGGTTCTTGTCCCTGCCGGATGGTTATGGCACCAGGCTTCTGCGCATATTCAGCTACCACCCGAAATCCAGATCAGGCAGGTTTCCGGCAAAGCCTGGTCCGGCGCGGCTGGTGCCGTGGTGGCAGGTTACCCTGTCATGCTGGATTGGCAACTTGGCGCCCCGTCACTGTCTGAGTTAGCGGTGCCGGTTGGTTTTTCACTGGCGACATCACAATCCTCGGTTAATGGCCGTGTTAATCTTGACTGGCAAGGGTCGGGGACTCTGGATGCAAGCGGCAGAGTGGCTGTGGCCGAGTTCGAGGATATGATCCGTCGTAGCGGTGGCGCGGTGATTGAAGGAGATGTCACTATCGATCAGTTGGTACTCTCCTGGGCAGACGGGCGCCTCACCAGTGCTGATGGACTTGGCCGATGGGCGGGCGGCAGAGTCACCTGGCCTATGGGTAACACTGTCGGCCGGGCCGATTTTCCGCCCATGCGGGCTAGCCTCGACAGTACTGCTGATGGCGTTGCGCTGGTTGTCGCACAGGAAAGTGGTGATGGCCCCGCTGCTGATGCCGAAATACGCTGGAACGGCATGATGGATTTAAGGGTGTACAAACGCATGGTGGATCTGGCTGGCCAGCCCTGGCCGGACTCGGCCAGCCCTGACGATGTGGTATTCCGGGTCAGGCAACCACTGATTCCGGGAGGCGCGCTGTGATGGCTGTGGCAACAGCCATCGGCGGCCAGCGACTTCCGCGAGTGCTGGCCAATCTTCTGCTGGTTGGCCTGGTCGTTTATCTTGCCTGGGTGTTGGCGCAGACTACGTGGCTGATTGCCTGGGACGAGCGCCCGGTTTCCGTGGCGTCGGCTTCAGCGGCTGGTTCCGAAGCCACCGCCACGTCAGCCCGCCTGCAACCTATGGCAGCCCATCAGTTGTTCGGCCAGCCCGCAGAAGGAGCCCGGGTGGCTGAAGTGGTTCGCCGCTCGGCTCCGGAAACCCGGCTTAATCTCCGGCTTGAGGGGGTGTTGGTTGCAGAGCGCCCGGAAGACTCCGGTGCTATAGTGGCGGGAAGCAATGGGGTAACAGAGCATTATCGCGTGGGTGATGTTTTGCCCGGCAACGCAGAGCTTACAGAGGTGGAACCTGGCCGGGTCCTGATCCGTCGTAATGGCCAGTACGAAAGCCTGACCTTTGATGATGAGATACCAGCAGGCCTGGTTGAGGATGTGGAGGAAGATCCGGTAGCCTCTTCGCCCGAACAGTTCCTGAGTGACGCCAGGGAACAGCTTGACTCCCAGGGTGTTGCTGCCCTTGCTCCTTACGGTCTCAGCCCTGCAGGCAATGACGGCAGCTCGGGTTATGTTTACGATGGCTCGAGTGCCATGCTCAATGCCGTCAGCCTAAGGGCCGGAGACGTGATTACCGCCGTCAACGGCCAGCGCCTGGGCGACCTAGAGCAGGATATGGCGCTATTGGAGAATTGGCGGTCTGAGCCGCAAGTTGAAATCGAAATTGAACGGGACGGATCCATTCTGACCGTAAGCTATGCCATACCTGAACAGTGGCGCTGAACAGATTTAACAATACAGGACAAGAACGCCAGATGCTGAACCACAGATCCAATCTATTCCGGGCTTTCGTTGTGGCCCTGTTGCTGCCCCTTATGTCTTTCGCTTATGGCCAGGAGGAGACCTGGCGACTGAACCTCAAAGACGCCGACATTCGTGCGTTTGTCACTCAGGTGGCTGACATCACGGGTTACAGCTTCGTGGTCGACCCGCGGGTAAAGGGTAAGGTCACAGTGCTTTCCAGTGCCCCCATGAACAAGGATGAGATTTACGATCTGTTCCTTGCCGTACTGCAGGTGCATGGGTTTACGGCTATCCCCGGCGAGGAAGTGATCAAGGTGGTGCAGCAGGTGGATGCCAAACAGTCGGCTG
>JAWWAM010000216.1:0-5321 GCA_033721715.1 Marinobacter sp. | reverse complement strand
CTGATAACCAGTGCTTTAACCCCGTCTTTGTAGTTTCTCGTCTGCTATTTCCGTAAAACTTCACCACAAAATGCAACACAAATTTCAAGCGTGGCTATTGACAATTCTGTGCCACTAAACGTATGTTTCAAACAAGTGTTTAATTAGCGGTGCCGCACCGAGTGCTGTGCCGTATGAGCAAACCCCGAGGCAAAGTGCTGTGACGTTTTCGCAGCTGTGACCGAAAATCTGAGGTGGATTCCATGCCTGAATACAAAGCGCCCCTGCGTGACATTAAATTCGTAATGACCGAGCTGCTGGACAGCGAGCAGCACTACGCCAATCTGGAAGGTGCCGAGGATGCGACTCCGGATATGGTCGACGCCATTATCGGGGAAGGTGCCAAATTCTGTGAGCAGGTGTTGTCTCCGCTGAACCAGGTGGGCGACAACGAAGGTTGTACCTGGAGCGAAGACGGTGTGAAAACCCCCACCGGGTTCAAGGAAGCCTACCAGCAGTACGTGGAAGGCGGCTGGCCATCCATGACAGCTGACCCCAACTACGGTGGCCAGGGCCTGCCGCATTCCCTCGGTCTGGTCATGAGCGAAATGGTAGGTACCTCAAACTGGTCCTGGGGCATGTACCCGGGCCTGAGCCACGGTGCCACCAATACCATTGAGGCACATGGCACCGAAGAACAGAAGCAGACCTACCTCACCAAGCTGATCAGCGGCGAGTGGACCGGCACCATGTGTCTGACGGAGCCCCATTGTGGCTCCGACCTGGGTACCCTGCGTACCAAGGCCGAACCGAATGCTGACGGAACCTACTCTATCACCGGTACCAAGATCTTCATTTCTGCCGGTGAGCACGACATGGCCGAGAACATCGTCCATATCGTTCTGGCGCGCCTGCCGGGCGCTCCTGAAGGCACCAAGGGTATTTCGCTGTTCATCGTGCCCAAGCAGCTGCCGAACGACGACGGTTCTTCCGGTGAGCGTAATGCGGTTTCCTGTGGCTCCATCGAGCACAAGATGGGTATCCACGGTAACGCTACCTGCGTCATGAACTTTGACGGCGCCAAGGGTTGGCTGATCGGTCCCGAGAACAAGGGCCTGAACTGCATGTTCACCTTCATGAACACCGCCCGTATCGGTACCGCGATCCAAGGCCTGGGTGCCGCAGAACTGGGCTTCCAGGGCTCCCTGGCCTACGCCAAGGACCGTCTGGCCATGCGCTCACTGAGCGGTGCGAAGAACCCTGAAGGCATCGCAGATCCGATTATCGTCCACCCGGACGTGCGTCGTATGCTGCTGACCCAGAAAGCCGTTGCCGAAGGTGCTCGGGCGCTGATTTACCTGACCGCCCAGCAGGCTGACATTGTGCACAGTGGCAAGACCGAGGAAGAGCGCAAGGCAGCCGACGAAGCTCTGGGCTTCCTGACCCCGATTGCGAAGGCTTTCCTGACCGAAATTGGCTACGAAGCGGCCAACCTGGGCATGCAGGTATTTGGTGGCCACGGATTTATCTCCGAGTGGGGCATGGAACAGAACGTTCGTGATGCCCGTATCGGCATGATCTACGAGGGCACCACCGGTATTCAGGCGCTGGATCTGTTGGGCCGCAAGGTGCTGATGACCCAGGGCGAATCCCTCAAAGGCTTTACCAAGCAGGTTCACGTATTCTGCAAGGAAAACGCCGACAACGAGCAGCTCAAGGAATTCATCGAGCCGCTGGCAGCCCTGAACAAGGAATGGGGCGATCTCACCATGAAGATCGGCATGACCGCCATGAAGAACCGCGAGGAAGTCGGTGCCGCGTCTGTAGACTACCTGATGTATTCCGGCTACGCCGTGTTCGCTTACCTCTGGGCTCGTATGGCCAAGGTGGCGCTGGACAAGATGGTGGAAGGAACGACCGAAGAAATGTTCTATAACGCTAAAGTCCAGACAGCACGCTTCTACTTCAAGCGTATGTTGCCGCGCGCCAGGGGCCATGCAGAGAGCATGCTGGCCGGTGCCGACAGCCTGATGGACATGCCGGAAGAAGCCTTCGCCCTTTAAGGCGGGTTTCAAGGAACCAGAAAAGCCCGCTCTCCCAGGAGGCGGGCTTTTTTCATGAAATGGCCGCCGGGACCTCATGAGTTGGGGGCGCCATTAGGGTAGAATAAGCCACCATAAAAATAACCTGAGCGGACACATAGCCGAGGAAGTGAGCAGGGCCCCAGGCCCGTATTTGTTCACTTCGCAGACTGACTGAATTGTGGAATTGTGGAGAGATCTTAGATGGCTGATTATCAGGCACCTTTACGTGACATGCGCTTTGTCCTGAACGAAGTTTTTGACGCGCCGTCCCTGTGGGCGTCACTGCCGAAGGTGGCAGAGAACGTTGACCCGGATACCGCCGATGCCATTCTCGAAGAGGCAGGCAAGATTACCAGTGGTGTGCTGGCGCCCCTGAACCGCGAAGGTGATGAGCAGGGCTGTAAGTGGAATGATGGAGAAGTGTCCACGCCGGAAGGCTTTCGTGAGGCCTACCAGACCATCGTTGAAGGCGGCTGGAACGGCCTGGGCGGCAACCCTGAATTCGGCGGCATGGGCATGCCGAAAACCCTGGTAGCCCAGTTTGAGGAAATGATGCAGGCCGCCAACATGGCTTTCGGCCTCGCTCCGATGCTGACCGCGGGCGCCTGCCTGGCTCTGGATGCACATGGTAGCCAGGAACTCAAAGAGAAGTACCTGCCCAATATGTACGCAGGGGTCTGGTCCGGCGCCATGGACCTGACCGAGCCCCACGCCGGTACCGATCTCGGAATTATCCGCACCAAGGCTGAGCCAAACGGCGACGGCTCCTTCAGCGTGACTGGCACCAAGATCTTTATCACCTGGGGCGAGCACGACATGGCGGAGAATATCATTCACCTGGTGCTGGCCAAGTTACCGGATGCACCCAAGGGGCCCAAGGGAATTTCCCTCTTCCTGGTGCCCAAGTTTGAAGTGAATGAAGACGGTTCCCTGGGTGAGCGTAACAGCCTGAGCTGTGGTTCCCTCGAGAAGAAAATGGGTATCAAGGGCTCCGCTACCTGCGTCATGAACTTCGACGGTGCCAAAGGCTGGCTGGTCGGTGAAGAGAACAAGGGCCTGGCGGCCATGTTCACTATGATGAACTATGAGCGCCTGGGTGTGGGTATTCAGGGCATTGGTGCTGCTGAAGCCTCGTTGCAGAGTGCCCGAGAATACGCCCTGGAGCGGATTCAGAGCCGCGCTCCCACTGGAGCTCAGCAGCCAGAAAAAGCGGCGGATCCGATTCTCGTGCATCCCGATGTTCGTCGCATGCTGTTGACCATGAAGGGTTATGTTGAGGGCGGCCGTGCCTTCTCGACCTATGTGGCTCAATGGCTGGACATTTCCAAGTACTCGGATGATGACGAGCGCCGCAAACATGCTGAGGGCATGGTGGCGCTACTGACACCGGTAGCGAAAGCCTTCCTGACAGATCGTGGTCTGGATGCGTGCATCATGGGCCAGCAGGTCTTCGGTGGCCATGGCTTTATCCGCGAGTGGGGCCAGGAACAGTTGGTTCGTGACTGCCGCATTACCCAGATTTACGAAGGCACCAACGGTATTCAGGCGTTGGACCTGATGGGTCGGAAAGTCGTCGGGAGCCAGGGTAAGCTGTATGAGCTGTTCGCCGAGGACGTAGCTTCGTTCATTGAGGAAAACAGCGGGGATGAGAATCTGCGTCCTTATCTGGAGCCACTGGCCGCGGCGTTCGAGCGCTTGTCCGATGTGACCGAACACGTGATCAACCAGGCCAGCGACAATCCCGACGCAGTCGGTGCCGCTTCGGTGGATTATCTGGACCTGTTCGGCCTGACAGCACTGGGCTACATGTGGGCGAAAATGGTGAAAGCAGCGGCTCCGAAAGCCGAAGCGGATACCTCCGGCTTCTATAGCGGTAAGGTGAAAAGCGCACGCTTTTACTTCGATCGTCTGTTGCCCAAGACCGTCGCGCTCGCCGAGGGCATTCGCAGTGGCAGCAACTCCATGATGGCGCTTACCGCCGAGGAATTCTGATTCCGTTGAGGTAACGCAAAAAGGCAGGCGCCCGTAAGTGATTCGGGGCCTGCCTTTTTTATGGGCGGCGGAATTGTTGCTAGAGGTTCTCCAGTCTGCCGGGGTCCAGTACGAAGGGGTTTTCGTTGCCCTGTATCTCGGCAATCCGACGATGGCGGGTCAATTCCCGGTCGTCCGGCGGGTCCATGCGATTCCAGCTCTTGAAGACCCGTGATGCTCCTGCCCAGGGCAGATCATAGGTATCGACCATGTAGGCGACGGTTCGGGCAACATCGCCTTTCACCTTTTCAGGAGGCTCGAAGAACTGGGCGCTTTCACGAATACCACACTCGTCAGGTTTGGCCACTGAGCCGAGCTCTTCGTAAAGTGAGTTGCGCCGCCTCATTTCCGTGCGGCTGCGAACCGGCACGATGTTATGGAGGTCGGAGGCTATTTGGCGATACCGGTCGTTATCGGCGCACTGGGTGGAAGTACCGCAATCGAGGGCACTACGCACCTGGGCAAGCGGGTAGATGTATCCATCCGTCAGTAAAAAGCCTTTACTGGTGAATGGCGTTTCGCAGAAAAAGGAGGTTCCACCCGCGGCATACAGGTTCCCCCAGAATTCGTCCTGGACCACCGTTGCCGGGTCACTGAAGCGGGTATTCTGACTGCTGACCAATGAGGGAACAAGTGATGCGGATAGCGTTAGTAAAAATAGGGTTAGGGTTTTCATAGGCCATTTATACCTCTCGGCGCTCAGAAGTGCCTTGGCTGATCGGGCCATGCGTGGGATTTCGATGGCTGAGTCAGACAAAAAAATGACGCTTCATTCACTTATAATGAGAAGTATGGCACAGAGGCTCTTTATGAACAGAGCCTCGTGGCAGGTATTTGTAGCAATCTGTTAACCGGTTAACACTTTACTTCAGTCGGTTACGGATGTTCTGGTAGCCAGATTTCAGGTCCTCGCCAAGCTTGTGGGCGGTTTGGCGTGCTTCTTTTGATGCGTCGTCTGCATCGTGCAGGAGCCCGTCGAGCTTGCCACGAAAACGCTCCCAGTCCTTTTCCAGATCATCCCACTCATCTTTCACGTCTTCCCTGGCCAGATGTATCTGCACGCGGGCTTCATCACGGTACTGTTTTATCTTTTCCGACAATTGCTTAAGTTCGTCCTGGAAACCCATATCACACACCTCCTTTGATGATTGACCGCTATACCATGCAACCGAATGTTAAAATCTGTCAAGCGGGAAAGGAAGGGATTGCGAATGACTTGATGTGGAT
>JAWWAM010000215.1:0-5379 GCA_033721715.1 Marinobacter sp. | reverse complement strand
CCGTAACTGATCGCAATCAGAGAGGCGCCGAATAAAGCAAATCCTGTGCTCGATACGGACTTCACAATACATACTCCTACGGTTGCGCGCTTAAACGCAGACTTTCCCTAGAATTGAGCCCTGTTATTCCACCTCTTCTGCTTCTTCATTAGGTGCACCAATACCCGGGCCCCTGGGAGGAAGATTCTCGGCCACTGAAATGTCTGCGTCAAACAGCGTGCCATCGGCCATGGCTGCTACTACCGATTTGGCTGCGTTGTAGGCGGTTTTGGTAATGTAACCGTTGCTCTTGGTTCCGATACCACCACGCATCTCGAACAACACCGACCCTGCCCCCAACAGGCCATAGGCATTGCGGGCGATACCTGGCGTAGTGGTCCCAGGATAGAGAGTGAGATTGGCGTAGCCATACTGATCAAGCTCTGTGGCCATAACACTGACCACTTTCTTCGCAAGTTCAACCCCCTCCTCGAACTGATCCACCACGCCAAGTGCCTCGGCCGCCGAGGTGGCATTAGGCCACATGGTTGAGCCGGTAATCAGTTTGCCGTCGGCATCAACGTAGGAGCCCTGGTGGTGGAAATCGATAACCACCGAAGGCTGAAACTCGTCAAACAACAAACGCATGGCAACCGCCTCCGGAACGGGATTGGGCCCGCCAACATAGGGGTCGACCTCCGGGCTGTCCTCGATGAATGAATGATAACGGTTGATGTCGTAACCGCGCCCACGCTGGTAGAAGGCAGGACATGAACCGGTTACACAGAACGGGTCGTAGTTCTGGCGCCACGGTGGCGTATTCCCGAAAGCGTCCTCGACACTGGCGTCAAACCCGTCAACATTGACCCGGGGCACAATGGTAAGCGTCAGGGCGTCCCGTATGGCCCTGTCTTCCTTCGAATTACCCGAAAGATCTCTGGCCAATTCAATCATCGCCTCACTCACCACGTACTCGTTACCGTGTTGCTGCGCTATGATCATGATCCGCTGCGGCCCGTTTCCTATGGTAACCACGGGTATCTCACGGCCTGTATTACTCACACGCGGTGCGGTCGAAAGAACAAACTCCCCTTTGGCAGACCTGTCCAGTTGTTCAAGCGTGTGCCAAAGCTGCTCATAACTGCGCAGTGCGGCCAAAGACACGTTCTGTTCATCCGTAAGCCAGGGGCCATTGGGTTTACTTTGAGGAGCGGCAGAGGCCAACCCCGTCCAAACCAGACAACTGATGGCGATAATCGATAAACATCTTTTCATGAGAAATCCTTCCTCTACGTATGTTTAATTGTGTGATTATCTGACTAATCAGGACACCAACCTGCATCCCGGGGATGCGCCTCGCAATGTTATTGTTTGTCTTTATCTAGTTCGAAAATCCGGCCTGCGCAAGAGTAGTTATCGGGTACCCAAAAACAAAAACCCCGGCTTTCGCCGGGGTCAGTCAGGTCAAATATCAGTGCTTAGTGTCCGGAATTTTCGTCCACCAGCTCGGAGCTTTCGAAGATCTCTGAGTCGGCCTCCCCGTTAACTTTCAGGATACCTACCAGACCTTTCTCTGCCCGTGAAAGAGCGTGATCTACCAGGATGTACTTGCCAGGGTAATCGGTTACGAACTCAACCATTGTCGCACCGCCAGGAGGTACCAGAGTGGTCTGGACATCGGTCAGCGGAGGGCTGGTCAGAGAGGCCTGGTCGTACACCTTGTCGAAGATTTCGCCGATAACGTGGAAGCTGGACACCAGGTTCGGGCCGCCAACACCGAAGAAGATACGGACATTGTCGCCAACGTCGGCTTCCATCTTGTAAGTGGCTGTCAGGGCATCCATGGCACCGTTGAACATCATGTGCTCCGGGCGCTCATCAAGCATCTTGTCGAGCGAGAATTCCTGCAGGCCAGCTGAGCCGTGACGCTGCGCAGTGTAAAGCTCGCCCTGCATGACGTAGAACTCACGGTCGACTTCAGAAAGGCCGCCTTCAGGCTCCACCAGGATCATGCCGTACATACCATTGGTGATGTGCTGGGCTACCATCGGAGTCGCACAGTGGTAGACGTACAGCCCGGGGGTCAGAGCCTTGAAGCTGAAGCTTTTGGTCTGGCCAGGGGCCGCCTGGGTCACTGCAGCACCGCCGCCCGGGCCAGTCACCGCGTGAAAGTCGACAGAGTGAATGTGTGAGCTCTCCTCGGAGTTCTTCATATTCACCGTTACAGTGTCCCCTACGCGCACCCGGATCATCGGGCCAGGAACTGTGTTATTGAAGGTCCAGAACTTATAGCTGCTGCCGTCGTTCAGGCGGCCGACAACTTCCGTGGTCTCAAGATCAACAGTCACATTCTTCGGCCCGCGGTCGCCTACCGGCTCGCCGACCTCATGGGGGTCCTTGGAAAGGTCTTTTTCCTGGGTAGCCGCCTGCTCTTTCGGGTCACCGACGATCAGCCTGCCAACCATGCCAGCAGCCTTATGGCCCGGCAATGTGCACAGATACTCGAAGGTGCCTGCTTTATTGGCCTTGAACACAATAGCCGTGGCCGACCCCTTGCCTGAAATTTCATCAGACTTGACATCAAACCCGGGCACCGCAAAGTCGTGCAGAGCGCCATCGCCATTAATGATGTTGACCTGCACTACCGCACCTTCGTCAACCTTCAGGTCCGGATTGATCTGGCCCTTGGTGGGGCCCTTTTCACTCACATACACCAGCTGACCATCTGCAATATCAGTCCGCAAGGTAAAAGTTACATCTGGAACATATGTTACATCAGAACTGCTTTCCGGATGCTCCGCAAAAGCTGGTGTTCCGAAGCCCACCATTCCACACAACGCAGCTATCATTAGAAGGGCTTTCATGGTTAATTCTCCCCGTTTGTCAGACCCGCAATTAGCAGGACCCATCAATGCCTCATAACATTGATATGAAATAATTGTATTGGGGGAGAAGAGCTTTGATCTTGATCTCGATCAAACCCCATCGACAGGCCACCGGTTATTGGAGTTACCTCTTATTGGTTATCAGAACCGGCGGCCGGAAGGGTCATTAATCCGCCAGCGCGGCCCGCACTTTTTTGCTCAGATGGCCCATATCGACCCGGCCAAGTACCTGTGGGCGCAAGTCATTCATCACGCGCCCCATATCCTTCATTCCCTGGGCGTCGGTCGAGCTGATGGACAGTCGTATCAGGCTGTCCAGGTCATCCTCGGTAAGGGCAGCGGGCATGAACTCCTCAATAATCACCATTTCCGCCCGTTCCTTGTCGCCCAATTCCTCGCGGCCGGCCTCATCATACTGGCTGGCGGCATCGCGGCGCTGCTTGAGCATCTTGTCCAGTACCTTCAGAACCTCTTCGTCATCCAGTTCCCGACGCTCGTCAATCTCGATCTGTTTGACCGCTGACTGGGCCATACGCAGGGTGACAAGCCGGGTTTTATCCTTGTTCCGCATCGCGTTTTTTACCGCGGTGCTCAGTTGTTCCTTGAGTGATGATTCCGCCATACTCCACCTCTGTTAAAATTGATCGACGTTTTTCCCTGTAACATCATTGGGCTCTCATACATGAAACTCAATCCCTTTAATACCCGCATTGGCCTCGCCCTGGGGGGCGGTGCCGCCAAGGGTATTGCCCATATCGGTGTTTTGAGGGCTTTCGAGGAAGAGCGCATCCGGATTCACTGCATTTCCGGCACCAGTGCAGGCGCACTGATCGCCAGTTATTACGCCTTCGGCCGGCCAGCGGAATCCATTCTCTCCATTTGCTCCACCCTGAACCTCTCCAAAATTATCAACTTTACCCTGGAGCGCGGAGGCCTGTTCAGCACCAATGCCATTCGCGAGATGATCCATCGGGACCTGGGCGATTGCCGCATCGAAGATGCCGACATCCCCCTCGCTATTTGCGCCACAGACATAGAAACCGGCGAACAGTTGATCTTCAGGGAAGGCAACCTGGCGGACGCTGTGTGCGCCTCTATGGCGGTGCCCGGCTTGTTTGTGCCGGTAGAGGTGGATGGCCGCATTCTGGTCGACGGCGGGCTGGTTGAAAACGTACCGATATCGCCGTTGCCAAAAATGGGTGCGGGCATTACCGTGGCGGTTGATTTGAGCCATGTCGGCCGGTACCCGAAACCCGTAGATACGTTTGATGTAATCAGCAACGCCATCAACATCGGTATCGATTTCAGTACCCGCAAACAGCTGAAAGAGGCAGATATAGTCGTACCACTGGATCTCAGCAGTTACAGCCTCACCAACAATGCCGGCCGTGTGGAAGAGCTTTACATGGAAGGCTACCACCCGATGAAGAAAAAGATTCAACAGGTGCTCTGGTACAAACGGATGAATGTCGTTATCAGCCTGATAAAAGCAGCCGCGAGATTTCTGCCGTTCAAGGTGCCGGAAATCCTCAAAGACCTTAAGCGCCTCACATGAAGTAGTGCCGAAACAATTGCAGCACCAGAGCCAGCGCCATCAGCGGTATGATCCATCGCGTAATTTTGCTGTAGTCCCGCGGTTCCCCTTTGGGAGCGTATTTTTCCACCAGCGGAACAATAATGATCAGGGCCAGAAACAGCACGGCGAGAATTGTCAGCAGGGTACCCATGGTGAGCCTCCTTGTGGTCAGAGTCACAGCCGGCTTACCCCGAACTGGACTGACCTGGAATTGCCTTATTACCTTCAGGCTACCGATTAAGAGGGATATTGGGAATGCGAGTGAACCAAAAAGCCATTTGCAGGCTACTCTACTAACCTGCCCATTCTTTATTGCGAACGGAGTTTCTGCATGATTACAGTTCATCACCTCAACAATTCCCGCTCACAACGTGTTCTCTGGATGTTGGAAGAGTTGGGAGTGCCCTATGAGATCCAGCGTTACGAACGTGACCCCAAAACCATGCTGGCGCCTGAAAGCCTGAAAAAGGTCCACCCGCTGGGTAAATCACCAGTGATCACTGACGACGATCTGGTAGTGGCGGAGTCCGGCGCCATCATCGAATACCTTGCCCACACCTATGGCAAAGACACCATGTTACCGGAGGCCGGCGGCCAGGCATGGCTTGATTACACCTACTGGCTGCATTACGCCGAAGGCTCCCTGATGCCACCGCTGGTGATGCGCCTGGTGTTTCAAAAGGTAAAAACCAGCCCGATGCCGTTCTTTATCAAACCGGTGGCAAAAGGCATTGCAGACAAGACCAATGAAACCTTCATTGGCCCGATGATCAAAACCCACCTGGATTTTGTTGAATCCCACCTGGCGAAAAACACCTGGTTTCTCGGAGACAACCTCAGCGCGGCGGACATCCAGATGAGCTTTCCACTGGAAGCCTCCGTGGCTCGGGGTATCGTCGGCAGTAACCGGCCTCACATCACTGCCTGGGTGGAACGCGT
>JAWWAM010000214.1:0-5386 GCA_033721715.1 Marinobacter sp. | reverse complement strand
GGTTACCTGCAGCATCTGCGAATCGAGGCAGCCAAGCACTTGCTCGAATCCAGCCGCGAACAGACGGCGCGGATTATCTGGAGCGTGGGTTATGAAGACGCCAGTTCCTTCCGGAGGCTGTTCAAACGCACAGTAGGTTGTACCATGGAGCAGTATCGTAAGCGTTTCAGCTATGTTTCCCCCAAAGTCGCCTAGACCCAGAACAGGAACCCCATGCCCGGTAAAAACTCGACCCGCCTCAACAAATACATCAGCGAGAGTGGCATGTGTTCCCGGCGGGAGGCCGACCGCTACATCGAGAATGGCAACGTCGCGATCAATGGTAAGGCCGCCCAGGTTGGGGACCAGGTTTTACCCGGTGACAAGGTCACGGTTAATGGCCAGCTGATCGAACCCCGGGACGATGAAGACCTGATTTTTATCGCTCTGAACAAGCCCGTGGGCGTGGTCAGCACCACCGACCCGGCGGAACCCCGGAACATCGTCAATCACGTGGGCCACGGCGAGCGGATTTTCCCCATTGGCCGCCTGGACAAAGACTCCCAGGGGTTGATCTTTCTTACCAGCAACGGCGACCTGGTGAACAAGATCCTGCGGGCGGGTAACAACCACGAGAAAGAGTACCTGGTGACCGTCGACAAACCGGTGACCACCGAGTTCGTGCAGGGTATGACTGCCGGGGTGCCTATCCTGGGTACGGTCACCAAACGCTGCAAGGTGGAGAAGGTGTCCCGTTTCGTGTTCCGTATCACCCTGGTGCAGGGCCTGAACCGCCAGATCCGCCGCATGTGCGAGTTCTTTGATTACGATGTCACCAGACTCGAACGCGTGCGCATCATGAATATCAGCCTCAAGGGCTTGCCGGTTGGTGAGTGGCGTGACCTGGGTGAGAAGGAGTTGAAGGGGCTCTTTGACATGATACGGGATTCGTCATCGGAGGTGAGCCCGGACGCCCGCAGCGAAACGAAGAAACCCACTGGAAAGAAACCCGCTGGAAAGCAACCCGCTGGAAAGCAACCCTCTGGAAAGAAATCGCCTGGGAAAAAACCTGGCAAAAAGACGGGCAAGCCGCCCCAGGGTGCCCGAAGCAAGACAATAAAAGACGGCAGGCCAGCGAAGCCTGCGGGAAAGCGTGGCAAGCCTTCCGGGCCGGGCAAACCTGCGAGGCCGGTAAAGCCGCGCAAGCCGCGGAAACCCAGCGTTAAACGGTAGAGTACGTTCACTTCCGTACGGCACTCAGGCGTCGCTGCCGGTATGCTATGGCGTTTTTACTCTTGGCCGGATATTCCGAATGTTTGAAGCGTTTTTCAGTACCTACATCAGCAGCACGATTCGTTTCCTGTTTCTGCTGGCGCCGTTCTTTGTGGTGACCATGTTTCTGGCACTGACCCGGGGGCTGCCGGCAGCGGAAAAGAGCTCCATTATCCGGCGCTCTACCGTATCGGCACTGATCCTGGGGCTGGTACTGTTCTTTGCCGGTCCGCTGCTGTTCAGCGCCATCGGCATTACCCTGAATTCGTTCCGGATCGGCGCCGGCAGCCTGCTGTTCCTGACTGCCATCAGCCTGGTTACCAGCGGCACCCGCAACCACGCCACCGGCTTGCCGGACGAAGACCGTGACGATATTGCCGTAGTGCCGTTGGCCATTCCGGTAATGATTGGCCCCGCCACCATAGGTGCCATACTGGTCTATGGGGCCGAGCTGAATGCCGTGTCTGAAGTGGCCGGCGGGCTGCTGGGGCTGGTGTCGGGGCTGGCCATCCTGGCGGCATTGCTGCACCTGTCCGGTTACCTCGAAAAGGTGCTGGGCAAAACCGGGCTGAATATCCTCTCCAAGATCAGTGGCCTGATTCTCTCCGCCATGGCAGCGGAAATCGTGCTGACGGGAATTGCCGGATTTATCGCTTCAACGGCAGCTACCTGATGATTTCAACCAGCGTTTGTGAGGCGGAGCCAGTACATAATGTCATTTGATACCGTGGAGCATAACCGCAGCCGCCAGCAGTTCGACGGGGTGTCCTCCGTATGGCTGTTTGGCTACGGTTCGCTGATCTATAAGGTGGATTTTCCGTTCCTCGAACAACGGCCCGCTACCATTGAAGGCTGGGCCCGCCGTTTCTGGCAGGGCTCCCATGACCATCGCGGCACACCAGAGGCACCAGGGCGGGTAGTAACGCTGATTGAGCAGCCGGGCGCTCTGTGCAAGGGCATCGCCTACCGGGTATCACCGGAGGTTTTCCAACACCTGGATATACGGGAAAAGAACGGCTACCTGCGTTTCAGCACCCCCATGGTGTTTGATGACGGTAACTGCGCAGAAGGCCTTGTTTACATCGCCACCGAAGACAACGCTGCTTTTCTGGGCCCGGCGTCTTCCCTCGACATTGCGCGTCAGATTGCACGTTCTACCGGCCCCAGTGGCCCCAACAGTGAATATCTGCTGAAACTGGCAGAGGCACTCAGAGCGCTCGGAGATCATGATCCCCACGTATTTGAGCTGGAGTCCCACCTGCTTTGAGGCCGGCCCCGGTCAAGCGGCACTGAGAACTGTAAAGTCTGTCAGCGCCCACGTAAAAGAAGTGCAAAGCGGCCCCCGATCGCCTGACATTACCCGGTAGATCCGTACTCTGAACTCAGGGAGCACACGCAAAGTGCCTGTGAGTGCTGATATCCGGGATCCGGAAAGATCGGGAGATCAACGATGAAAAAGTTTCTGATCGGAAGTTGTCTTATCGGCCTGATGATGGCCACCGCGCCTGCCATGGCGGACTCTTACAAGCGTGAAGACCACAAGGCGGGCTACCACCAGAAGGTGGGCCACGGCAAGGGCGCCCCGCACCACAAGAAGTTTCTGACCTCGCAGCACCGTGACAGGTACGCCGACCACGGCTACCGCGACCGCAAGCATGGCTGGAAACACAAAAAGCATAGCAAGCGACATCACGGCTGGAAGCACAAGAAGTACCAGCAGCGTAAACACGGCTACCATGGCCATAAGCGCCACTGGAACGAGAGCCGCCACCACGGGCATTATGACCGGGGCAGTCGTTACCGGTTTCGTTACAACAGTGGCTATCATCCGGTCGAGCAGGGCGCTCAGCTGCTCATCGACGTAACCCGCTGAGTATCCGGATTAAAGCCCCTGGCCGGCGCCCTTGAACGGCGCCGGTGTTGTTGCAGGCCAATCAGAATCAATGGCACCACAATCATGGTGCTGCCAGCCAGGAACCACAGGTCCGGCACCTCGGAGAACCAGATCCAGCCAATGCCTACAGCCCAGATCAGCCCGGTGTATTCAGCGGCGGTCACCTGGTTGGCGTCCACCTGCTTGTAAGCCAGTAATACGGTGATGTTGTAGCCCAGTATAAACAGGGCTGAGCCCAGGGCACTGATCAGTATGGAGCTGTCCCAGGCAGCGCCTTCCCATAATGCCAGCGCACCGGCCGCTGGGATAATGAGCACGTAGTTCAGTAGCAGCTTGTGCACGGTAGTCTGCTCTTTCGGTAACTTGCGGACCATGACAGCGTTGATCGCCAGGGCAAAGGCGGAGGCCAGAGCTGCGATGGCGGCCCAGTTGAATTCCACTGGCCGCAGGATGACGATAATGCCGCCGAATCCGCTGAATACGGCGAAGACGCTCAGTGGCGTAAGCTTTTCCCGGAAGATGATGACGGATAGCACCATGACCAGTATGGGGGCTGCGTAGAACACGGCATTGGCGGTGGCCAGGGGCAGGTTGGCCAGGGCGATGACCATGCACAGGATGCCCGCCAGGTGTATGTGGGCCCGCACGGCGTGAATTTTGAAGCCGGTGAACAGGTGCTTGCGGTTGAGCTGCCCGGCCAGGGGCAGTAACAGCAGCAGGGTGATGACGCAGCGCAGGAAGGCAAACTGGAAAATCGGGGCGCCGGGTTCCATCAGTTTGATGAACACGTCGCTGATCAATGCCATGGCGTTGCCGATCACCAGCAGAAGGATTGCACTGTTTACGGTTTTGCCTGACATAGGACTCCCCTCGAACTCTTTGATATCCAGCTTCGGAGCATTCGCCGGGCGGGTGGGCCTCTCCGAAACACGCCTCAAGACGTCCCTGTTCGGCTCGGGCTCCGCCATCCATGGCTCCGCACGGTTTCGGCGAGGCCCACCCGCCCGGCTCTCTGAATCTTGTGATGGCATTCTATGCCTGTGCTAATATCCGATAAAATGATCTTTAATCCATCGGTATTAGAAAAATAGATAATGAAGCTGCCACCCCTGAAATCCCTGCCCGTCTTTGAAGCCGTTGCCCGGCTGAACAGTTTTTCGTTGGCTGCCGAAGAGCTGGCTGTGAGTCAGAGTGCGATCAGTCATCAGATCAAACAGCTGGAAACCTACCTGGGGGAGAAGCTGTTCTGGCGTAGTGGGCGGACGCTGACGTTGACTGATGAAGGGCGGCAGTATCTGGATGGAGTTGGGTCGGCCTTGCTGCAGATTGAGCGGGTGAGTGAGCAGTTGCTGGGGCATGAGGAGTCGCGGTTGCGACTGTCGGTGTTCAGTTCGTTTGCGGTGCGCTGGCTGGTGCCGCGGTTGCCGGATCTGCAGCGGGAGCATCCGCAGCTGGAGCTGTCGCTGGAGATGAGCAGTGAGAATCCGGTGCTGTCGGACCGGGTGGCGGACTGTTTTATCACCATCAAGCCGGCGTCGGCGGCGTTCAGTTATGAGTTGTTGTATACCGAGCGGCTGTTTCCGGTGTGCAGCCAGGATTACTGGCAGCGTATCCGCCGTGAGCTGGGGCGGGATTCGGAGGTTGAGGGGCGGGATGAGCCGGAACTGTCACCGGAGGAAGTGTCGCGGTTTCCGCTACTGTCCACCCACAGTATTTTCGATAAAGCGGCCGGTGACTGGGAAGCCTGGTATCGCGGGGTGGAGCAGACCATTCCCGGTACCGCCAGACTGCAGCATTTCAGTCACATGTTGCTGGCGCTGGAGGCGGCGCGGTTTCATCAGGGGATCGCGCTGACCAACGATTACATGCTCAGTACGCGGAAGGACTCCGGGGACTTCGTCCGCTTGCCCTGCCATTCAGTGATGACCGGTGACAAGTTCTACTTTGCCTGGAAAACCAGCCGCCGGCGCGAGAGGGGGATTCAGATTCTGCGCCGGTGGCTGGTGGATGAGGCCATTCGCGGTGGCCTCAGGGCGGAATAACCAGGCTCAGAGGTACTGGTAACGCAGTAAGCGGTGCTTGATGCGTTCCAGGATGACCTGATCGATTACGGCAGCCAGGATCGCGATCACCAGGATGTTGGTCATAACGCCGGTCATATCCGCAATCTCGCCGGAATAGGCCAGGGATTTGCCAAGGCCGGCGCTGAAGCCGACGATCATTTCGGCCGAGATCAGGGCG
>JAWWAM010000213.1:0-5393 GCA_033721715.1 Marinobacter sp. | reverse complement strand
CGGACCGCATCTACCATCGGCCGCCCCAGTGCCAGCAATAATAATGGCAGCGGGAACCAGAGTGCGGGAATGACACTGGTCAGGTAATAATGCCAGGGCTGGATGTGGCCCCAGGAATCGGCATAGCGCTCGCCGGTCTGTTTAAACAGAATATTGTCTCTGTAGGCAAAGGCTTCTTCGGTGCCCAGATTATTCACATAGAGCACCATCGGTATCAGCCATGCCGCTACCACGGCGAGCATTGCCAGCGGGCCCAGCGTGCATCGCCAGGTCAGTGCTCCCGGGAAAAGAGCGCGGTCGCGCAGTTTCATGCCAAGGATGGGCAGGAGCATCAGTGCCGGCAGGAAACCCACGCCTTTGGTGATGATCCCCACTCCCATAAATGCCCAGGCTATAAAGTACCAGCCCCAGGCGGGCCCGGTGAAAAAATGCCGGATCAGGCCGTAGCAGGCGACGGTAATCCAGCAGGCGACCATGGCATCGATTTGTGCTTTCTGCGCCTGGATCAGGAATTGCGGAGCCAGCATGAGCAACAGCACGGCAACAGTGCCCACGCGCTGGTTCCACAAGCGGGTGCCCAGGTCAAAGACCAGGCCCAGCGTCAGCAGGCTGCAAAGGGCGTTAGGCAGGAGAAACGCGATTTTCAGGTTGCCGGTCAGCCAATAGAAAAAGGCGATGGCCCACATGAAAACAGGTGGTTTGTCCGGATAAAACTCACCCCCGCGCATGGGGATCAGCCACTGGCCGGAGGCCACCATTTCCCGGGCTACCTCGGCAAACCGGGGCTCATCGGCTGGCCAGGGCGAGCGAAGCCCGATGCCGCTGAGAATAATCACTGCTGCGAAGGTCAGTAACAGCCACAAAAGCCGGTTTTGGGGTAAAGAGACCAGGGTCTCCTGTACGGGGCGAGTAAGTCGAAGTGATGTCATGGTGACGGCTCAGGCGTGTTCAGAAATGGAATTGGCCAGGGCTCGGGCCCTGTGATTACGGTAGAGGGAGGCGCCTGTCAGGGACGCCAGTACGAACAGAACCATGCTGAGCAGCAGCTGGTACTGGTCGGCATTGCCGATTCCGGACCCGGCGAGGGCGAAGATGGCCGTCTGGGGCACGTATCCAATGGTGCTGCCGGTCAGGAATGGGATAAATCGAATGCTTGAGCAGCCGGCGACAACGTTGGTCAGCAGATTGCTGCCCACTGGTAACAGGCGGATCATCAGTATTTTTTGCAGGGTCCGCTCGTGGAACACGCGGTCAAACTGGCGCATCTGATCACTGAAACGTTGGCTCAAGGGATGGCGCAGCACCCAGCGTGCCGTAAAAAAACAGCCTGTGGCGCCAAGGGAGGTTGCCAGTGATGAGAGTAGCGTCCCGTTGATATCGCCGAGGGCAAACCCCATTGCAAACGCGAGTACTTGCCTGGGGGCACCGAGGCCCGTGAACAGGGCGCCGGCTAGCGTGATGAAGACAATACCAGGCATCCCATGGCTGTGGACGTAGCTGGCCAACCGGTTTTCATCGGTCAGGAAACCCAGCCAGCCGGAGTCGAGGGCCAGATAGCCTGTCAGTGCCAGTGAGACAACGATCAGACCGCGTGCGAGGTTGTGCATGTCAGGCCGTTTTCGATTCGAGAACCCTGGCGATGACGGGGACCCTGGTTCTGTGTAGCAGCCACATGACGCCTATCAGATCGAGTAGCCCGGCCCCGGCCCTGTTCCAGGCGTTATATTTCGAAACACCGCCGTGGCGCGGCCGGTGATTGACTTCCACAACATGGATTTCACCCCCAACTGCCTTGGTAAGGGCAGGAATGAACCGGTGGCCATGGTCAAACCAGGGAAGTTTCAGGAAGGTCTCCCTTGGAAACAGCTTGAGGCCGCAGCCTGTGTCCGGAACGCCGTCGTGCAGCACGGCATTACGAACCCGGTTGGCAAGGCGCGACTGGAAGCGTTTCCAGGCAGTGTCTTTGCGCTGTTTGCGGTACCCCGCGATACAGAAATCGGCCACCTGGACTGTATTTGCCTTTTGCAGCAGTGCGGGAATGTCGGCAGGGTCGTTCTGGCCGTCCCCATCCATGGTCACGATAAGGTGCCCGCTGGCGTGCCTGATGCCGGTGGCCAGCGCCCCGCTCTGGCCAATGCTCTGGTCGTGGCGAATGGTAACGAGCCGGCCCCGGGCGGCTTTGGCGGCACCCAATGCAGTGTCCAGTGTCTGGTCGCGGCTGCCATCGTCGACCAGGACAACTTCAAAACCACGGTAATCCTGCATGACGTTAAAGGCTTCCGTCAGCAGTTCGGCGATGTTCTCCTGTTCATCCTTGGCGGGAATCACCAGTGATAGTGTTCGTTCCTGGCGCATAAAGGTATTTCCTCGGTAGCAGGCATAGCACCGGGGCCGGGTTTGGCCCCATCGTCCGGAGCCAGTATCTGCCTGAAACCTTAATTCAACCTTAAGCCGAAGGGTGGGATGCGGGCCTTGCCGGAAGCCAGATGCTGACACAGAGTCCGCTCTGACCGTCGGTTCGTTCACCGAGGGTCAGCTGTCCTCCATGGAGTTCCGCGATGCGTCTTGCGATGGCAAGTCCGAGCCCGGCACCGCCGCCTCTGCGTTGGTCCAGCCTTACGAAACGGCTGAGTGCTCGTTCGTGCTCTTGTGGCGGAATGCCCGGGCCCTGATCGCACACGGTTATCTGGTAACCGTCACCGGAGGGCGTAAGGCGGGTGGTAACGATGGTGTGTTCCGGACTGTACTGAATGGCATTGGCGAGGAGGGAGCGCATCAGGGTATTGATCAGTGCGCTGTGGCAGCACGTAAGGGCTTCACCGGTGTCGTCTTCCAGTATGGGGTCGATGTCCTTTTTCAGGGCCAGTGGTGCAACATCTGCAACGCTCTGTTCGAGAATAGCGGAAAGGTTGTGGTAGCCGGGGACAAAATCATTGCCGGAGTCGACCTGGCTGAGCAACAGCATTTGCTCGACCAGGTGCACCATCCGGTCGACTGACTGGATGATGCTGCCGAACTGCTCCGGATCCTTCTCGCAGGCTTTCTCGAGGTTCAGCCGCAATGCGGCCAGTGGCGTCCGTAGTTCATGGGCGGCGTCGGCAGAGAACCGGCGCTCCCGTTCAAGAGCCTGGTTCAGTCGTTTGAGCAGACTGTTTACCGCCTGAACCAGTCCCGCAACTTCCTTAGGTGCCTGTTGGTCGTCCAGTGGATGGATGTTTTCCGGCGCCATATGGCGGATAGGGCGCTCCAGTCTCCGCAGGGGTCGGAATCCCAGTTGAATGGCGGCACTGGCCGCAATCAGCAGCAATGGCAATGCGATAAGCAGAGGCAGTACATTGCCAAGCGCCAGCTCCTGGCTCAGCTCCTGACGAATATCTTCGCGTTGGGCGGTACGGATCCAGAAACCGGTGGTCGGGTCCTGGAGCGTGAACACACGCCACCGGTGCCCGCTGGACTCGGCCCAGGAGTAACCCGGAACCAGGCCCTCGGCATCATCGGCCATGAGGGTGTCCAGCAGGGGTTCGCGCTCCGGTGTCCAGACTTCAAAAGCCAGTTTTTTCTCATATTTGTGGCCGGTTCCGCCGGGCAGGATTTCGTCATAGTCACCCTCAAAGTCGATGCCCAATTGGTCGGCTCGGGGGAGTTCCAGGGTTTCACTGAGGGTTTTCGGTAATTGTTCCATGGACTGGGTATCGGCCAGATGACGAACCAGACCCTGGACGATCCTTGTGCTCTGGGCCAGTTCGGCATCAAACAGCTCTTCCAACTCATGGTTACTTTCGATGTAACTCCATGCGGCAGCGATGAGGGCAACCAGCAGAACCGTTGAGGTAACCAGCAAGGTCAGGGTGCGGGTCAGGGACATTCCGGTACTCCGGCGGCCTGACTGTCGAGCAGGTAACCCACGCCGCGAATGGTGCGAATGGTGGCCTTGCCGACCCGGCGGCGAAGGTGATGGATATGCACTTCAAGAGCGTTGCTTTCCGCTCCCTGGTCCCAGCCGTAGAGCTGTTCTTCCAGGCGCCTGCGGGTTGCCACCTGGTCGGGATGGCGCATCAGGTAGTGCAGAATCTGGAACTCGCTGCGCGGCAGGGTGATGACTTCGTCGCCCCTAGAGAGCTGGCCGGATTCCGGGTTCAGCAGCAGTGCTCCCACCGTCAGACCGTTCTGGGGGGCAGATCTGCCCCGGCGGGTGACCGCCCTGATTCGGGCCTTCAGCTCGGCCATGGCAAACGGTTTGGTGAGATAGTCATCGGCACCGGCATCAAGGCCGTCCAGTTTTTCATCAAGACCGGCCCTGGCGGTAAGAATGATCACCGGTGTCTGAACGCCGTGCTTGCGGGTCGCTTTCAGCACATCAAGCCCATCCAGTCGCGGCAGGGTGAGATCCAGAATGGCCAGATCAAAGTGTTCGCTGGTAAGGGCGTTCACTGCCTGCTGACCATCGTCCAGCCAGTCCACGGTGTTCTGGTCGTCGCGCAGCATGTCCAGCATGGTGTTGGCCAGATGGTGGTCATCTTCTACGAGCAATATCCGCATGGCAGGTCCTGTAACGGGTCTGGAAATCATTCTGGCACAGAAACCTTAAGGCGAGCTTAAGAAAAGTCCCGAATCCTCTTAAGCCCTGGTTAAGGCTGCCCCTCTAGTCTGGCTCCTGTACCCAAGGGAGATTGTTTATGACAGACCCGCTGATGATGTCGACCTGTTGTGCCCCGGGCTGCGGGGAGGTGGTCCCGGTCATCCGTTGTGCCGGTCGCTGGTTCTGCGAAATCCGGCCGGACACCGCAATGGCCGGTACGGTTGCCGGATTCATTCGCCGACGGTTTCTTCATGCCTATGGCGCGGAACCTTCCCTGCGCATTCCGGCCTTGCTCGCCCTGACAACGGCCCAGGGATCCCTGCTGGCAGCGGTTGGCGTGCGCAATGCGGCTCAGGAACGACTGTTTCTCGAAGATTACCTTGCGGTACCGGTTGAAGCGGTGATGCCGGTGGCCGGCATTGAGCGTCGCAGGATTGCCGAGATTGCCCATCTGGCCGGTGTGGAAGCCGGTGTAAGCCGTTATCTGTTTGCCTCGCTGTCGGTTTGGCTGGATGGCGCCGGCTATGACTGGGTGGTGTGCACAGGTACGGATCAGCTGCGCAACAGCTTTCACCGACTGGGTATTGCCACTGAGGTGCTGGCGGATGCTGACCCGGCGCACCTGCCCGATGGCGGTGCTGGCTGGGGGCGCTATTACGACCACCACCCGGTGGTGATGGCGATTCGCGTGGCCGACGGAATGGCGGCCCTGCGCAGCGCCGGTTTGCTGAGATTGATCCAGTCGGTCACGGAGCAGGCTGGTGATGATGATTCGATGAGGGGAGGCTCCTATGGCTGGACTGCCTGAACTGTT
>JAWWAM010000212.1:0-5400 GCA_033721715.1 Marinobacter sp. | reverse complement strand
GGGCTGTGATGCACGCAAGTCTGTCTCTACCGAATCGTCAAGGCCTCTTCCGCGACCTGCGCCCGCTGCCGTTGCTGGTTATCAGTGCCGCAGCGCTGCTGGTTATGGGGATTGTGATGATCTCATCCGCGTCAATGGATATGGCAGCGGAAACCATGGGCAATAGTTACCACTACGTGATCCGGCAGCTTATCTTTGCCGGCATTGGGTGTGTGTTCGCCCTGATTGCAGTGAATGTGCCGATCTCCTGGTGGGAGCGCAGTGGCTGGCTGCTGCTGGCAATCGGGCTGTTGTCATTGCTGTTGGTGTTGACTCCACTGGGTCGCACGGTGAACGGCTCTACACGCTGGATTTCTTTCGGTTTCTTCAATGTGCAGGTGTCCGAGATCGCAAAGTTGTGTCTTATCGCTTACCTGGCGGGATACGTGGTGCGCCGGCGGGAGGAACTGCTGAACACCTGGTCAGGATTCCTGAAGCCACTCGGTGTCCTTGGAGTTGCCTCGGTTCTGCTGGTTATCGAGCCCGATTTCGGGGCTACAGTGGTGCTTGTGGCTGCTGCTGCAGGCATGATTTTCCTGAGCGGGGTCCGGCTGAGCCGGTTCATGCCACTGATTGGCGTGCTGATAGTGATGGGCGCTGTCCTTGTGTTCACCCAGCCCTACCGATTGAAGCGGGTTGTCAGCTATCTCGATCCCTGGAAAGACCAGTTCGACACCGGATACCAGCTTACCCAGTCGTTGATTGCCTTTGGCCGCGGTGAATGGGCGGGCACGGGGCTAGGTAATTCCGTGCAGAAGCTGTTCTACCTTCCCGAGGCCCATACTGACTTTATCTTCGCCATCATCGCCGAAGAGTTCGGACTACTGGGCTCACTCATTGTGCTGGGCCTCTTCACTATCCTGGTGGTTACCGGATTCGTGATCGCCAGAAGGGCAGAAAAGGCCGGGATGCCGTTCGCGGCGTGCTTCTCCTACGGCATCACACTGCTGATAGGTTTGCAGGCCAGTATCAATATGTCGGTCAGCACCGGGCTGCTGCCTACCAAGGGGCTGACACTGCCTCTGGTGAGCTACGGCGGCTCAAGCCTGATGATTACCGCCGTCTGTATCGGCGTATTGGCGCGGGTGGAAATGGAGCGGCTCGACCGCGAGAGAGTCTCCAGCGAGAAGTCACGTAAGCCGGCAACCAGGGGAGGTGCGGCTTATGACTGACAAGCGGCGCTTTCTGATGATGGCCGGGGGTACCGGTGGCCACGTGTTTCCCGCATTGGCAACCGCGAGAAACCTTCAGGCGAAAGGTCACGAAGTGTTCTGGCTAGGCTCCAGAGGGGGTATGGAAGAGCGCTTGATTGGTGAAACCGACATACCACTGTCGTTGATACGGATTTCAGGGTTGCGGGGCAAGGGCCGGTTGGCCCTGCTGCTGGCTCCCTTCCGGTTGATGCGGGCACTGGGACAGGCTTTTATGGTGGTCCGCAGCATCCGTCCCCACTGTGTCATTGGCATGGGTGGGTTTGTCACGGGCCCCGGTGGTGTCGCTGCCTGGCTGACAAAAGCGCCGTTGGTGATTCATGAACAGAATGCCATTGCGGGCATGACGAACAGGATCCTGGTGCGTTTCGCTACTACGGTGCTGGAAGCATTTCCAGGCAGTTTCGGTGCGGGCGTGGTAACTCGCTGCACCGGCAATCCGGTAAGGCAGGACCTGGCTGCATTGCCGGAGCCGGAACAGCGGATGTCGGGCCGCGCGGGAGCGCTCAGATTGCTGGTAGTGGGCGGAAGCCTTGGCGCCCAGGTCTTCAACCGCACTTTACCAGAAACCCTGGCGAAGATGCCCGAGGCCGAGCGCCCGACGGTGCGTCATCAGTGCGGCGAGAAGAATGCAGCCGAAGCCCGGGATGCGTACCAGGAACACGGAGTGCAAGCGTCCGTGGAACCCTTTATTAAAGACATGGCTGAGGCCTATGGCTGGGCAGATATTGTGCTTTGCCGGGCCGGGGCTCTGACGGTGTCTGAGCTGTGCGTCGCCGGAATCGGTGCAGTTCTGGTGCCGTTTCCCCATGCCGTGGATGACCATCAGACCAAGAACGCGCAGCAAATGGTTAACACCAAAGCTGCAATCCTGATTCCGCAACCAAAGCTGTCGGCGGATCTGTTGGCGGAAACCCTGACGGATCTGGCAACGGACCGCAGCCGGATTATTGATATGGCGAAGGCAGCAAAAAGGCTGGCCCGCCCTGATGCAACGGAGAGAGTCGTGAATTACTGTCTGGAGGCCGCCAATGGCTGAGCCCACTAATCCCCCGCTGGTCTATCAGGTACCTGAGATGCGCCGTATCCGCAACATCCACTTTGTGGGGATAGGCGGTGCCGGCATGAGCGGTATTGCCGAAGTGTTGAAGAACCAGGGCTATGAAGTCTCCGGTTCGGATATTCGAGAAGGTGCGGTTACCGACCGTTTGAAATCGATGGGTATCGAAGTGTTCATCGGCCATCGTGAACAGAACAGTGCGGCTGCGGATGTCGTGGTGGTCTCGTCGGCGGTGAGCAGTGACAACCCGGAAGTGAGTGCGGCTCGCAGTCGCCGGGTGCCCATCGTGCCGCGCGCTGAAATGCTGGCGGAAATCATGCGTTATCGCCACGGTATTGCCGTAGCCGGTACTCATGGCAAAACCACCACTACCAGCCTGATTGCATCAATACTGGGCGAAGCCGGCCTCGATCCCACGTTCGTGATTGGCGGCAAGCTCAACAGTGCGGGCACCAATGCACAGCTGGGCGGGTCCCGCTACCTCGTCGCCGAAGCCGACGAGAGTGATGCCTCGTTCCTGCATCTGACGCCGGTTATCTCTGTGGTGACCAACATCGAAGCGGACCACATGGACACCTATGGCGGTGATGTGGGGCGGCTGAAGCAGACCTTCGTGGACTTTCTCCACAATCTGCCATTTTACGGCGTTGCCGTGATGTGTGTGGATGACGACTATGTGCAGGAGATCATTCCCAGGATTTCCCGCGCCATTATCACCTACGGCATCGACAACCCGGAGGCGGATTATCGTGCCGAAAACATCCAGTCGGACGGGCTCAGAACCCGATTTGTTGTTCGTCGTCCCGGAGGGCGCAGTGATCTCGATGTGGAACTGAAAATGCCGGGTCGCCATAACGTCCTGAATGCTCTGGCCTCCATTGCCGTGGCCACGGATGAAGGCGTGGACGATGCCGCGATATGTCGTGGCCTGGCAGGTTTTGCCGGCGTTGGTCGGCGGTTCCAGGTCTATGGCGACTACAAGACCCGCAAGGGCACCATCACGCTGATTGATGACTACGGTCATCACCCAACGGAAGTCGAGGCGGTTATTCGTGCGGCCCATGATGCCTGGCCTGACCGCCGGCTGGTGATGCTTTACCAGCCCCACCGTTACACCCGCACGCGGGACCTTTACGAAGATTTCGTGCGGGTGCTCTCGGAAGTGGATGGATTGCTGCTGATGGAGGTTTATTCCGCGGGCGAGCCTTCCATTAACGGTGCCGACGGCCGTGCACTGTGCCGCAGTATTCGCCAGCGTGGAAGCGTCGAGCCGGTCTTCGTGGAAGACAACAACGAGATTGAAGCCCTGCTTGCCAATAATCTGCAGGACGGCGACCTGCTGATTACTCAGGGGGCGGGGGATATTGGTGGTGTCGCGGCCCGTCTGGCGGCGGCAGGAGTGATTGCAGATGAGTGAATTGAACCGGGTGGACACTCAGGGCTATCAGGCCGATCCCGAATTGCTGAAAGCATTCGGGCGTGTTGCGGTCTTTATGGGCGGGGATTCCGCCGAGCGCGAGGTCTCTCTGAAAAGCGGCCAGGCAGTGCTGGCCGCCCTGCTGTCTGCTGGCGTTGACGCTTACCCCGTCGATGTTCGTGGCTGCCTGCTTAAAACCGTGGAAGACCCCCAGTTTGACCGTGTATTCATTGCGCTGCACGGCCGCGGTGGGGAAGACGGCACTATTCAGGCGATCCTGTCCCAGGCAGGGATTCCCTATACCGGCAGCGAGCTGTTGGCCTCGGCGCTGGCCATGGACAAGTTGCGGACCAAGTATGTTTTCGAGGGCTGCGGGTTGCCAACTCCGAAGTTCCGCGCCATGGGGTCGGTGGACGAAGCCGACACTATCTTGCAGGCCCTGACTCTGCCGCTCAGTGTCAAGCCTTCCAGGGAAGGCTCCAGTATCGGTATCCGCAAGGTGGCCAGCCGCCAGGAGCTGGTTGATGCCTATGAACAGGCTGCGGTACTGGATCCGCTGGTACTTGTTGAGGAGTGGGTTGAAGGCCCGGAATTCACAGTAAGCCTGCTGCAAGACCAGCCGCTGCCGGCCATCGGTCTGAGCACCGATCACGTGTTCTATGACTATGACGCCAAATACCTGGCCGACGATACCCGCTACCAGATTCCCTGTGGCCTTGAGCCGGACAGTGAACTGGAACTTCAGCATCTGGCGCTGGAGGCGTTTCGGGTACTGGGCTGCCGTACCTGGGGACGGGTGGACATCATGCAGGACTGGAGTGGCGACTTCTGGCTGCTCGAGGTGAATACGGTACCGGGTATGACCGATCACAGCCTGGTGCCGATGGCAGCAAAGGCCGCGGGTATTAGTTTCGAAGAGCTGGTGGTGCGAATCCTTACAGACACGCTGGAGGCTGGCAATGCTTGAACGGCTGCTGATCCGGAGTCGGGCGGTTCCGTCTGATCCACCCAGGCGCAAGGGAGCGACTTCCCTGGGGCCTGAGCGGGACCGGTTTGGTTTGCTGAAGGCAGTGTTGGCAGCGGCGCCCTGGGGCCAGGTAATGCTGGGGGCGGCTATTGTTTTACTGGCTGCGATGGTGCCCTGGGGGACCAGCCAGGTTCTCACTGCCATGGACCGTCAGGTGATGGCGATAGATGTAACCGGCACATTGGTAGGTGAGAACCGTACGTCGCTGGAGCGCAGTGCCGGTAAATGGATTGGCCGTAGTTTTTTTGCCACTGACCTTTCCGAGATCAAGGACAGCCTGGAACAGCGGCCCTGGGTAGAGTCTGCCGCGGTCAAACGGGTATGGCCGGATCGGCTGCAGGTCGAGGTTCGTGAGAAAAAGCCGCTGGCTTACTGGAACAATGACCGGCTGGTGAGCCGAAATGGCGAGCTTTTCTCGCCGGGTAATCCGGAAGTGGCTGGGAAGCTGCCACGGCTTGCAGGCCCGGACGAGCGGGTCAAGGAAGTGATCAGCATGGCAAGGCTTATGGCAGACACGCTTACCGGCCACAACCTCGGATTTGCGGGGTTGAGGCTGGAGCAGCGGGGCGCCTGGACGCTCACCTTGGCCAATGGCATAGAGGTGGTTCTTGGCAGGGACCAGGTGGAAGAGCGTTTTGAACGTTTT
>JAWWAM010000211.1:0-5467 GCA_033721715.1 Marinobacter sp. | reverse complement strand
GGCGGTAATCGGAGGGGTGGCAGTGGCAAGCCTTCCTCCAGGAATGATAGCCAGAAGCGGGCGGAAAGCCCGCAAAAAGGTGCCATGGCCGGAGCGCTGGCACAGGCGCTGGCATCCGCTCGTAAAGACGGCCGTTAACCCACGCCGTTACACACTATACTACAAGCTGCCGGTGATCCCGGCGGCCATCCTAGCAGGAGTCATTCATGGGTGAATCCCGCCATCAGCTTTTTCAGCAGTTCACTGCCAGTCAGTGGACCGGATTCAGAAAGGGCGTGGAAAAAGAGGGCCTGCGGGTCGATCGCAACGGCTTTATTGCCCAGACGCCGCATCCCCGCTCCCTGGGCTCCGCACTGACCCACCCCCGCATCACCACGGATTACTCCGAAGCGCTGCTGGAGCTGATTACCCCCGTGTTCGACACCACCCGTGGCATGCTTGACTCCTTGCGGGATATTCATCGGTTCGTGCAGCATAACCTGGATGATGAAGTATTCTGGGCTGCCAGCATGCCCTGTGAGCTGGATGGCGACGAGAGCATTCCCATTGCCGAATACGGCACAGCCAACATCGGGCACCTGAAACACGTCTACCGTCAGGGGCTGGCGGTTCGCTATGGCCGGATGATGCAGAGCATTGCCGGTGCCCATTACAACCTTTCACTGCCTGACAGCTTCTGGAACCTGTGGCAGCAGGCAGTGGGTAATCAGCAAAGTCTTCAGGACTTCAAGTCGGACCAGTACTTCTGGCTGATCCGCAATTTCCGCCGTCGCAGTTGGCTGCTGATGCTGCTGTTCGGCGCCTCTCCTGCACTGGATGCCAGTTTTGTGGCGGGGGTGCATCATGACCTGACCAGGTTCAGTGATGACACCTGGTGCGGCCGCAATGCCACCTCCCTGCGCATGGGTGACCTGGGCTATCACAATAACGCCCAGGCTTCGCTGAATATCTGTTTCAACGAACTGAAAACCTACACGGACACTCTGTTCCGGGCGATTCATACTCCATGGCCGCCTTACGAGGAAATCGGCATCCAGCGTAATGGCGAGTTCATACAGATCAACACCAGCGTGCTGCAGATCGAGAACGAGTACTACAGCGCCGTGCGCCCCAAACGCACCACTGAGCGGGAAGAAAAACCGATTCAGGCCCTGGAATCCCGCGGGGTGGAATACATTGAAGTGCGTTGTCTGGACCTTGATCCCTACTCCCCGGTGGGCGTCAACGAAAGCCAGATCGATTTTCTGGATCTGTTCCTTCTGGACTGCCTGCTGTCTGATAGCCCGCGCATCGACGATGATGAGTGTGACCGCCTGGACGACAACTACCAGGATGTGGTCTCTCGCGGCAGAGACCCGAAGCTGACGCTGTGTCGTGCGGGTGAGCCGGTTGCCGTGGGTGATGCTGCGTCGGCCCTGCTGGATCGCCTGGAGCCGCTGGCGGAGCAACTGGATAGCTTGAACGGCGACGACACCTATCGGCGCGCTCTGGGTGATCAGAGGGTTAAACTGGAGGAGCCGCTGCGGGTCCCTTCGGCGAGGGTGCTGGACGACATGGAACGTTCCGGCATGGGGCACCGCGAATGGGGACTGGAGATGTCCAGGCAGCACCAGCAGACTCTCCGGGATGAAGGTCTGCCCGCGGAAGTGATGGCAGCCTTCGAGAAAATGACCAGGGACTCGCTGTCGGAGCAGGCTGCCATGGAGCAGAGCGATAACCAGCCCTTCGGTGAGTTCCTGGAGCAGTACCTGCGCTCCTGAGGGGGCAGTTCCGGACCTGTCGCACAGAAATGTAACAAAAGTTTGTCAGCTCCTGCTGTCGCTGTTAATTTCTGTAAACACGAAGGCACCGTTTGATGGTGGCTGAACAGGTAAACGGAGAACCGACATGGCCAGAGACATCAAGCTGGGATGGGATGTTGAATCCCTGAACAAGGCGTACCGCCAGGGCTACATGGCGGCTTCCATGGGAATGGAGCGAAGCCGCTGCCCCTATCGCGGTGACGTGGTCATCGCTGCGTGGGAAGCAGGCTGGGAAGATGCCGAACAGGTCGCCAGAGAGACGCAGCCCGTGGACGATCTGTTCTCACGCATCGCCTGACCCGGGCCGGCATTCATGATCGCTATTTCTGCACAACAAATTCGGTAAATAGCACACCGGTGATGCTTTCGCCGGTCTGTTGCTCTTCCAGCACGGCATTAATTCGACTCGTCGCCTCTTCCCGCAGTGCCTGCTGCCCCTCGTTGCCCGACAACCGGTCGGTATCTGTCTGCTCCCCGAACAGCATCACCAGCTCGTGGCGAAGCCTGGGCATGTGGGCTTCTACCGCAGGGCGCGTGGTCTCCCTTGATGCCCGTATGGTGACGGCCGCCTTGAGGTAGGTCAGCTTGGTACCTGGTTCCCCCACGTGAGTGACGAACGGAGGGTCCATTTCGATGTAGTCGGTTATGCCTGGCTCTTCCTCCTGCTGCTCCTGTCCGGCTTCTTCGTCTTCCTGGGCAAAACTGACGGAGGCCAGGGGCAGGGTGATCAGCAGAGCCAGCAAAAGGTGCTTTGGCTTAAGTGTCATAGGCTTGAAGTTCGTATTGGTTTAAGGTTAAGTGGCTGGGCGCCTGCAGGCACCACCGATGCTGGGAGAATAGCAGGGTCGATGCAGGGTTGCAGCATCTGCTGGTTCCGCCGCTGTGGCGTGGCGAACTGTCTGACATGAATGTAGATCAGAGGTAAACATTTGAACTCCAGAGCGGTTTTTTTCCTGATATTCCTGCTTTGTGCCGGCCTGCTTGGCGTGGCGTTTTACATGGAGCACTTCATGGGGCTGGAGCCTTGCCCGCTATGCTGGCTGCAGCGGTTCGGCTTTATGGCGGCAGGCATGGTGAGCCTGTTGGCAGCGCTGCACGGACCCCAGGGGGTCGGGGTCAGAGTTTATGGTTTTCTGTTGGTCGTAAGTGCCGGAGCCGGTCTTGGCGTGGCAGGGCGTCAGCTCTGGTTACAGAGCCTGCCTGCTGACCAGGTGCCGGCATGTGGCCCGTCGGTGGATTACATGCTGGACGTGTTGCCGTGGGTGGAGGTGCTGACCACGGCGCTCAGGGGTACCGGAGATTGCGCCGAAGTGACCTGGCGCTTTCTGGGGCTCAGTATCCCCGGATGGACAGCAATCTTTTTTGTCCTGGTGGTGATCATTGGTCTGATAATGCTGTTCCTGCCGCGAAAAAAGTCTGGCTGGATCCAGGGCTGAAACGGTTGCGACGGACCGTCGGCATGGGGTAACTTGAGACTCGTCACGAGAAGAAGAATCAAACCAGAACCCGGTAACCGGAGATAGGCCTCATGTTGGATAATTGCCGTAATGCCAGGGAGCGTTGGGGTGGTGTCAGCGAACTGATTGATCGTTGGCTGAAAGAAAGACAGGAACTGCTGGTGCACTATTGCGACTTGTCCGGCACCACGGATTACTCGCAGACAGAAGCACTGCATGGGAAGTTCGTACGGCTTTGCGAGGTGCTGGTAGATTACGTATCGGCAGGGCACTTCGAGATATACGATCAGTTGGTGCAGGAAGCCAGGGAATTCAATGATGGCGGCCTGGAGCTGGCGGCAAGACTGTATCCGAAAATCGAGCAGACGACGGAAACGGCACTGAACTTCAATGATCGGCTCAACGGCCAGTCACTGACGGAAGGTGAAGTCCGTGAATTGTTCGAGCAGCTTTCCGAACTCGGGGAAACCCTGGAAAGTCGTTTCGAGATGGAAGATTACCTGATTGAGCACCTGCATAACGCTCACGCAGAGAAGGTCATGTCATCGGCGTGAATGGCCCGACCGGTGGCTTCCCCCGGCCTCAACGTCTGAAGCGGGGGAAGCATGGGGTAACGTGATTATTCCGGATTGATTTCCAGCAGTTCCACGTCAAATACCAGTGTTTCGTTGGGCCCGATTCTCTGGTTGCCGCCCGGCCCGTAAGCCAGATCTGCCGGAATGTACAGCTTGGCCCTGCTGCCTTCAGACATCAGCTGCAGGCCTTCAGTCCAGCCCGGGATAACCTGGTTCAGGCCGAAAGTAACGGGCTCGCCGCGCTCGCGGGAGCTGTCGAACACCTCCCCTGAAATCAATTCGCCGGTATAGTGAACCCTTACACGATCTTCTGCGCTCGGCTTCTCGCCATCACCTTCTTCCAGTATTTCGTACTGGAGGCCTGATTCCGTGGTTTCCACGCCGTCACGCTCTGCGTTTTCGGCCAGGAATTCCTCTCCGGCTTCCTGGTTCTTCTGGGCCAGCTCTTCCGTCTGGGCTGACTCCTGCTCCTGTAGCTCGGTCTGGTAGGCCATCAGGGCCTCCTGGATTTCTTCCCGACTCATGCGAGTCTGCTCTTCATCGCCGGCGTGGCCGTGTTGAATACCCTGCAGGAACTGGTCCATCTGCAGATCTGGCAGATCGTTGCCCATCCGCTCACCCATCACCAGGCCCATGCCATAGCTGACCTTTTCATCGGTGGATTCCAGGGCGGGATCTTCCGGGGCCGCATCCTGTGGGGAAGAGCAGCCGACCAGTGCGCCGGCAACGGCCAGTGCGATCAGGGTTTTGTTCATTGCCTGTTCCTTCATTATGGTTACTGTTGAATGATTACGAACGCCCAAAAGGTAACGGGTTCTGTCGCCAGATGCCACTGAACATGTGTTAAGGGAGGAGTAACGGCAGCCTTAGCTGCCGTTGTTGGCTGTGTTGGGCGTCATGGAGAAAGGCGCCTGGTAGGGAGACTGCCAGTCGGTTTCGGGGTCAGAGGCTGGCGGACGCAGGGGTTTGTTGTCGGTCCGCTCTATGGCCAGCGCATTCCAGGGTCCCTGGGCCGGTGGTTTGTCGGCGTAGTGCCAGCTTCCGTCACTGTCCTGCCACTTGAACACGATATCCGGCCCCTCCGTCGGTACAGGAGAGGGAACCAGCCCTTCAAACGAGGGAATGTCCGCACGCGTTTCTGTTTCAGCGGGTTTGGGCGATGTTTCTGCCGGGTCATTCAGGCCAAAGAACATCAACGCCATAAGTACGCCGAGTGCAGGAAACGCCAGCCGGATCAGCCATTTCATCATCATGGCCTGTTTTCTCCCGTTGCGAGTGTCGACAGTTCTCTGGCGAGTGTGTCCAGCAGTCTGCCGGTCCCGTTGTTCATTTTAGTCTCCGGTGCTGCAGCCAGAAGGTTATTCCGGGCCAGGCTCGCCGTGGTTTCCTCACTGGAACCTGTATGTGTTTGTGAAACCAGGGCTTTATAAGCCAGTGCCAGCTCAACCCGCTCTGCTTCAAGTTCGCTGCGGGCGATGAATTCCCTCACCTTAACAGTGTGAGGGTTCGTTTTCGTTATGTATTTTCTCGCCGTCCTGAGTGGTACAGTCACCTGAGTTCGCCACTCGATTACCGTAGGGCACTCCTGGCCGGAAAAGCTACGACCGGAAGATGCAAGCCAGACCGCACAAAG
>JAWWAM010000210.1:0-5477 GCA_033721715.1 Marinobacter sp. | reverse complement strand
GGTCTGGATAATTTGCCCGGTGACATTCTGCTTTGGCGGTCCATCATGCAGTGGATGGGCGGCATCGGCATTATCGGGATGGCAGTGGCGATCCTGCCATTTCTCAGAATCGGTGGCATGCGATTGTTCGCCACGGAGTCGTCCGAGTGGACCGAAAAAGCGGTACCGCGTACCAACCGCCTGGCCCGGGGACTGGTGTTCAGCTATCTCGCACTGACGTTAGGTTGTGTATTCACATACTGGGCTCTGGGCATGAGCCTCTTTAACGCGGTGAATCATGCGCTGACGACAGTTTCTACCGGCGGCTACTCAACATCTGACAGTTCGATGGGGCAGTTTGATCAACTCTCCATTTTGTTTGCATCCAGTATCTTTATGATGCTGGGCGGCATCCCGTTCTTTCTGTTTGTCAGACTCCTCAATGGCCAGGTTCAACCCCTTCTGAGGGACCAGCAAATTCATTTCTTCCTCAAGTTCCTGCTAGTGATCTCAAGCCTGATTGCGATCTATCGCGTATTGAATGACGGAACTTTCCCCGTGGACGCCTTTGTTCACGCCTTGTTCAACGTGACATCTGTTGTAACCACTACCGGTTATGCCTCCGAGGACTATTCCCTTTGGGGGCCTTTCGTGGTTGTGCTGTTCTTCTTCCTCACCTTTGTGGGCGGCTGTTCTGGCTCAACCAGTGGGGGGATGAAGATCTTTCGTTTTCAATTGTCCATGCTGTTATTGAGGGAGCAAGTGCTCAGATTGCTTCATCCCAACGTTGTAGTCGCAAGACACTACAATGGACGAATCATCAGTGATGAGATTGTGGCCTCCAGTGTTGCGTTCTCGTTTATCTTTCTGGCAACCCTGGCGGTGGTGGCAGCCATTCTGGCAGCGTTGGGTCTGGATCTGGTCACGAGTCTGACCGGGGCCGCGACCGCCTTGGCTAATGTGGGTCCCGGGCTGGGTGGTACCATTGGTCCGGCTGGTAACTTTCAGCCACTGCCGGATGCGGCCAAGTGGGTTTTAATGGCTGCTATGTTACTGGGAAGGCTGGAATTGCTAAGTGTTTTCGTAATGTTTTCGCCGCAATTTTGGCGGAGTTGAAGAAAGCAATTGGTCTGATCAAAATTCTTTAACAGCTGCTATGCTTGACCTGTCGGCGGGAGAGCTCAGGGGGCTGACGGTGGTATCCCCGGAAGGGCCCGAGGATGTGGTGCTTGTACAGGACCCAGTGCCAACCCGGGTCCCGACAGGTGCTGGTAAGCGCGATCCCAGGAGTGTTCTATGACGCTCGAGTACATTGTCACCTCGCTCATCGTCGTCCTGCTGCCTGGAACAGGTGTTCTGTACACTCTCGCCTTTGGTATAGGCCAAGGGTGGCGTGCAAGCGTTCTTGCAGCCTGTGGTTGCACACTTGGAATTATTCCGCATATTGTCGCAAGTATTGTCGGCCTCGCTACGCTTCTGCACACCAGCGCATTGGCATTTCAGGTTATCAAGTATCTTGGCGTGATCTACCTGTTCTACATGGCCTGGAGCGTCTTGCGTGAGGACGGAGCACTACGGGTATCGAAAAGGAGTTCGCCTGCGCCCGATACCAGGATTATTTTCAACGGACTGCTACTGAATATACTGAATCCGAAGTTATCTTTCTTCTTTCTCGCTTTTCTGCCCCAGTTCGTACCGCGCAACACGGCTGAGCCTACGTACTATATGCTTGGGCTGGCCGCAATCTTCATGCTCCTTACCTTTCTGGTATTTACGGTGTATGGAGCGTTTGCTTCGGCCACCAGGCGCTACATAGTGACGAAGCCTGGCGTAATGACGTGGTTCAGAAGGGGTTTCGCAGGGGTGTTTGGCGCCCTCGGCGTTCGGCTTGCTCTTTCAGATCGGTAACCCTGACCTCGTAGCGCTCCTGCATTCGCCATGCTTCGGATGGAAAATCTCTCAACAGTACTGGACTGATTTCTTGCAGTGTTGCAGTAGGCTGCTACCTTGAAAGAAGCATCCGCATTGCTTTTTAGGTTATGACCGGCCAGGGAGATCTAACGTCATGCAGCAGAGAAAGCTCTACACGCCCCTACGGATTTTCAGTTTTGTGGTTCTGGCGCTGATGGTGGCCGCGGTCGTTTACGCTGTTTCCATTTCAGTATTTTACTGGAATGGTATTGGCGTATAGGCGGGGTTGACCATGACGAACAGACAGTCACGTATCTTCGCTATTGCAGCCACTGCAATCTCCGCTCTGATATTTCTGGTATTGACGGTGGACAGCCACCGCCAGTTTCCGGAACTGACCCATTCCCAGAACATTACGCCGGAAGTGACTCATGGCAAGGATGTGTGGCACAAGTACAACTGTATCAATTGCCACACCCTGTTTGGCGAAGGAGCCTACTACGCCCCGGATCTGACCAAGATTACGCAACATCGGGGCGAGGCCTATCTGACGGCCTATATGAAGAATCCCTCCAACTTTTATGACGAACAGAAGCACCGTCGCCTGATGCCCACCCAGGATCTCAGCGACAAGGAAATCCACGACCTGATCCAGTTTCTGGACTGGGTTGCCAACGTGGACAATCAGGGCTGGCCGCCCCGGCCAATTCTGGTCACTGGGGGGATGACGGCAGGCAGCGCCGCGGCGGGCGAAGATCCCCCCGGTGCAAAACCGGTTGATGAGGGCGATGACCCAATAGCGAAAGGCGACCGACTGTTCCGGACGGCGTCTCCAGCGTGTAATTCCTGCCACTCCACTGCGCCGGGTGCTGATATGGCCGGGCCAACCATGGCGGGGTTGGTGACACGTGCGGAAGAGGTTCTGGCCTCCGACGACTATCAGGGCGAGGCCACCGATGTGGAGGGCTATATCCGGGAATCCATCGTCGCACCCAGCGCCCATCTCGTTCCCGGAGCCATGTATTCAGCTGACGGAACCTCGTTCATGCCAACCGGGTATGAGGACAGTCTCTCCGACGAAGAGGTTGACCAGCTGGTCGCCTATCTGATGTCTATCAAATAAAACGCGCCGCAGCCTTGTCTTGGACAAGGCCGGTTCGCCAGCAACAGGGAGAATAATGATGCGATACAGGTCGCAATCCGTTGCCTACTGGTATTTCGCAGTCGCAATGGCGCTTTTTGGTTTACAGTTGGTATTCGGCCTGCTGTCGGCTGCCAAATACCTGGGACCGGACCCCTTGTTGTACATCCTGCCGTTTGATGTAACCAAGGTTATTCATACCAACCTGCTGATCGTCTGGGTGCTGGCCGGTTTCATGGGCGGCACCTACTGGCTGGTGCCGGATGAATCCCGCACAGAACTGCATAGCACAAAGCTCGCCTACATCCAGTTGATCCTGTGGACGTTGATGGGAGTGGCCGCCATTATCGGCTATCTGTTCCGTTACGGTACCGGCAACAAGCTGCTGGAGCAGCCACTGCCTCACAAGATCGTGATTGTGATTTGCATGCTGATCTTTCTCTACAACATTGGCATGACGATCAAGAAGTCGGGACGATTTACCACCACCGAAGGCGTGCTGTTACTTGGTCTGGTCAGCTCGGCGGTGCTGTTCCTTCCCGCACTGCTTCACTACGAAAACTACACGGTGTCCATCTACTACCGGTGGTGGACAATCCACCTTTGGGTTGAAGGTGTCTGGATGATGATCATGGGCTCTTTCCTGGCTTACCTACTCATCCGCCTGTCCGGGGCTGACCGTGAGGTGATGGAAAAGTGGCTGTATGTGATCGTGGGCCTGGTTTTCATCGCCGGTATTCTGGGCACGGCACACCACTATTACTGGGTAGGCGTTCCTCAGTACTGGCTTCCGATTGGCGGCCTTTTCAGTGCGCTTGAGCCGGCGGCCCTGGTGGGCATGGCAATCTTCGCGTACAGCGCCATGCGCCGGTCAGGGCTTGCTCATCCGAATGCGCAGGCGTTGCACTGGACTATTGGCAGTGCCTTGTTCGCCTTGTTTGGTGCGGGGTTATTGGGCCTGGCCCATACCTTCCCCGACATTAACAAGTGGACTCATGGTACGTTGATCACTGCCATGCATGGCCATGCTGCGTTCTACGGTGCTTATGCCATGATTATACTGGCCATGATCTCCTATGCCCTTCCGCAGATGTGCCCCGGGCGCCCGGAAAAGGGCACCACCATGGGGTACTGGGCCTTCTGGATGCAGGTAGGCGGTATGTTCGGCATGACACTGTCCTTCGCCACCGCCGGTATCGGGCAGGTCTATCTGGAGCGAGTGATGGGTATGGGATATCTGGATGCCCAGCTCAAGATTCAGGTTCATTTTCTGATGCTTATCGCGACCGGCACCATATTCGCGACAGGTGTCGGGCTATATATCTTCGATTTCTTCCGTTACCGGCCGGTGCTGGACCGCTCGGATGACACGGTTCCGGTCAGCAGCGACGTAGGCAGCACCGAAGCGGAACGAGGAACGGTATAACGTGTCTGTTGGTGAACTGGTCAGGGCAGAGGAAGACCGCACGGGCGAGATGCCGTACTACCTCCCGTCAGGGCAGGAGGTCGGTATCTTTGAACAGTGCCATGAGGGGAAGCTGGCAGTCATGCTCAAGGGGCCGACCGGTTGTGGAAAAACCCGGTTTGTGGAATACATGGCCTGGCGCCTTGGCCGGCAACTGGTCACCATTCCGTGTCACGATGATCTTACTGCCAGCGACCTTATCGGACGTTACCTGATCCGCCATGACGGCACCGTCTGGCAGGATGGCCCGCTGACAAAGGCCGTCCGGGAAGGGGCCATCTGCTATCTGGACGAAGTGGTAGAAGCACGGCAGGATACCATCGTCGTTCTTCATGCCCTGACGGACCACCGACGCATTCTCCCCATCGACAAGACCGGGGAGACGGTCCGGGCCGCTCCCGGATTCCAGCTGGTGGTTTCCTATAACCCGGGCTATCAGCGGATGCTGAAGGACCTGAAGCCCAGCACGCGACAGCGTTTCGTCGCGATGGATCTGGACTTTCCCCCCGCAGAACAGGAGGCCAGGATTGTGATGCAGGAGAGTGGGGCGGATGAGGCAACCGCCCGGGCTTTGGTGGACCTGGCTCACCGTATCCGGTCACTTCGGGACCGGGGCCTGGCGGAGGTTCCCAGTACACGCCTCCTGATCGCAACAGCGAGCCTCGTGGGCCGGGGTATTCCAGTAAAAGAAGCATGTTACGCGGGGCTTGTTTCCCCTTTGTCGGATGACGAATCCCTGGTCGGCGCCATGCATGATCTGGTGGATGTTACGTTCGTCTGAACCTGGCGCGCACCGTGCCAACAAATCGGCGCTAGCTGGAGCCCTCCATGGCTGAAGCAGAAGAGGTCATCAGTGACGTTGCCCGCCACACAACGGTTTACGCACAAAGGCTGTGGCAACGTTACCGGACGTCACCTGACACTATTTCCACTGTCACACTGCGCGACGTTGCAACCCGCCTGGACCTGCTGATCACAGCT